>CAYQFO010000054.1:0-3623 GCA_964416815.1 uncultured Rhodobiaceae bacterium
GTGATTGATATTGTCGCGCCATTGGGCAAGGGTCAACGGGCGATGATTGTTGCCCCCCCGCGCACCGGCAAAACGGTGCTGCTGCAAAATATTGCCAAGTCGGTGGCGGCCAATCATCCGGAATGTTATTTGATTGTGTTGCTGATTGACGAGCGTCCCGAAGAAGTGACCGACATGCAACGCTCGGTGAAGGGCGAGGTGGTTTCTTCAACCTTTGACGAGCCGGCCACGCGCCATGTGCAGATTGCCGAAATGGTGATTGAAAAAGCCAAACGGCTGGTCGAGCATGGGCGCGATGTGGTTATTTTATTGGATAATATCACCCGCCTGGGGCGTGCCTATAATACGGTGGTTCCCAGCTCCGGCAAAGTGTTGACTGGTGGCGTTGATGCCAATGCGCTGCAACGTCCGAAACGATTTTTCGGTGCCGCGCGCAATATCGAAGAGGGCGGCTCGCTGACGATAATTTCCACGGCTTTGATTGAAACCGGCTCGCGCATGGACGAAGTGATTTTCGAGGAATTTAAAGGCACCGGCAATTCTGAAGTGGTGCTGGACCGCAAAATTTCCGACAAGCGCGTCTTTCCGGCTATCGATATTATGAAATCCGGTACCCGCAAAGAAGACTTGCTGGTGGAGAAAGATACACTGGCAAAAATCTATGTTCTGCGCCGTATTCTTAATCCGATGGGCGCGACCGATGCAATCGAATTTTTGCTTGATAAGCTGAAGCAAACGAAAAATAATAATGAATTCTTCGACAGCATGAATACTTAATTTATTTCAAGCTATCAAGTTTTTCTATCAGTTCGGTGACATCTGTGACTGGCGGCAAGCACGTCAGGCCGGGGCAAATATAGGCTGTGGCGCGCCCGTTTGTGAGGCTTTTACCATAGGCGGGGTGGTCGGCTGGCAAAGCTTCGTGGGCGGCGTAGCGCAAAACGGACACACCAGCATGGGCATGGGCGCACGCCGCACGATAAAGGGCATCGCCGTGCGCCTCCTTATGGGCGGCAATGATGGTGACGCCAACGCCATTGTGCAATCGATGCCGCGCGGCAAGCAAAGAGGTCATGGAGGTGTATTGCGTCTCTAAAGGCGCGGCCAGTGCGTCAAACAGTGCATCTGCGCGGCGGCGATAATGCGGCTTCCCGGTGGCGGCAAAAAGCGTGGCGAATGCGGTCAATATGGCCGCATTGGCCGAGGGTTGGGCATTATCATGTATCGGACGGGTGCGCACGAGCGGCGTCTCTTGCCGGTTTGTGTTGCCGCGCTCGGTGGCAAAATAACCGCCGCTTTGCGCCCGCTTCGCCCGATTGGCAAAAGCGGCGTCAAGGCGGTCGGCCCAGCCTTCACCATGGTTCAAATAAGTGCTGTTGCTGGTCGCCTGATAAAGAGCGCAAGCGGCCTCTATCATGAAGCCATGGTCGGCGGCCAAAGCAATATCAAGGCGGCGACCGGCGCGCGCCGAATGGGCTAACAAACCATCATCACGTTGCGCGGCCTGCACGACTGCGGCAAAGGCTTTTTCGGCCATCGCCACCCAGCTTTTTCGGCCGAATATCTGTCCAGCCTCGGCCAGCGCGGTAATGGCCATGGCGTTCCAATCGGTCAGCATTTTGTCATCGCGCGCGGGCGCGGTGCGCGTTGCGCGGGCGTGCCGCAATTTTTCACGCGCACCATGCATAGAATTATGAGCGTTATGGTCAATATCACAGACCAGCAAATTGGGGATTGACCGGCCTTCAAAATTGCCGGCGGCCGAAATATCGTAAAATGAAATAAATTTTTCGGCTGCATCGCCCAGCACCGCTTTGACCTGTTGCGGCGTCCAGACATAATAAGCGCCTTCCTTCATAGCGCCGCTTTCATCGGCACTGTCAGCATCCAGACTGGCCGCAAACCCACCATTTTCCAGCACCATCTCGCACTCAAGCCAAGCGATGGTTTGGGTTATGAAATGCAGCCAGAACGGGTCTTTGTCATGGCGATAAAGGCGCCCAAGCAAGCCAATGAGCTGGGCATTGTCGTAAAGCATTTTTTCAAAATGTGGCACCAGCCAGTGCGCATCAACACTATAACGGGCAAAGCCACCGCCAATATGGTCGAACAATCCGCCACGACACATTTGCCGTAGGGCGTGTTTGACTTTATCCATAATCTGCGCATCACCATCGGCTTGGGCTTGCCGCCAAATGAAATCATAGAGAAAGGCTTGTGGAAATTTTGGGGCGCCAGCCAGCCCGCCCAATGCATCGAAATGACCGGCCAGTGTGGCGGCGGCACGCGATGGCAAATCTTCCGGCATGGTGCCGCGCATATCAGCGATGGCGCGAGCTTTCAGGCCGTGATTGAGGGCTTTGGCATTTTTTTCGATACGGTCATGGTCGTGCCGATAAACCCGCGCCAGCTCGGGCAAAATTTGCATCAACCCGGGGCGTCCGTATTGCGGCATTTTCGGAAAATAAGTGCCGCCCCAAAAGGGACGCGCATCGGCGTCGAGTGCCATGGTCAATGGCCAGCCGCCGGGCTCGCCCATCATGGCCAGCGCGGTCATATAAATATCGTCAATATCGGGTCGCTCTTCGCGGTCGAGTTTGATGCAGACATAGTGTTCGTTCATCAGCGCGGCAACGTCGCTATCCTCAAAACTTTCATGCGCCATCACATGGCACCAGTGACATGCGGCATAGCCGATGGACAATAATACTGGCACATTGCGGCGGCGCGCTTCGCTAAAGGCCGGGGTTCCCCATTGCTGCCAATGCACCGGATTGTCTTTATGCTGGAGCAAATAGGGGCTGGTGGCATCGGCCAGATTATTTTGCTCGGATGGATAGCGCATGGCATGAGTGTAAACACGAAGCTGGCCATGGCCAAGATGATTCGATAAAAAGCCTGAACGAGGTGACTTTTGAACGCATCAGAGACAACTATTTTTGCTCTGTCGACAGCACCGACCGGTGCGCCGATACGCGCTGCTTTGGCCGTCATCCGGCTAAGCGGTGCAGCTTGTGATGCGGCCTTGCATGCGCTGGGGGTCAAGATATTGCCAATGCCGCGTTTCATGGCTTTGCGAAAACTCTATGACCCGCAAACTGGCACGCTGTTGGACGAAGCATTGATTGTGCGGTTTGTCGCGCCCAACAGCTTTTCCGGTGAAGATATGGTTGAATTGCATGTGCATGGGGGTATCGCGGTTGTCGGCTCGCTTTTGCAAGCGCTGGCAAAAATTGATGGCTTGTGCATGGCCGAGGCGGGCGCGTTTACCCGCCGCGCTGTTGCGCATGGGCGGCTTGATTTAACCGCCGCCGAAGCGATTGCCGATTTGATTGCCGCCGAGGGCGGTGCGCAACAAGCACAGGCGCTCAATCAGCTTCAAGGCGGCCTACGCGAGCAGATGACGACATGGCGCGACAGCTTGTTGGCGGCATTGGCACATTTGGAAGCGGATTTGGAGTTTGCCGATGAGGATTTGCCGGGTGGTATCGGCCAAGCGGCTTTGGGGGGGGTGTCGCAGCTGCGCACGGCGATGTGCGATATGCTGGCTGAGCGTCGCGGCATGCGCTTGCGTGAGGGCTTGCGGATTGCTTTTTTGGGGCCGCCCAATGCCGGCAAATCAA
>CAYQFO010000054.1:3633-8944 GCA_964416815.1 uncultured Rhodobiaceae bacterium
ATCAAGCCTGCTTAATTATTTGGCCGGAAAACAGGCGGCGATTGTGTCGGCACGCGCTGGCACCACACGCGATGTTATTGAGATTGGCATGGTGATGCAGGGGCTGGCGGTGACATTGGTGGATACGGCGGGGTTGCGCGAAGCCGGGGATGATATTGAGAGTGATATTGAGCGCGAAGGTGTTCGTCGGGCATTGGGCGAAGCCGAGGCGGCTGACATCCGCATTTGGGTGCGGGCCAAAGACGCCCCCGAGACGGCACAGCTTCGCGATGCGGCCGATTTTATTATTGTCAATAAGGCCGACCAATCCGGCCCCCACCCGTCAGGCGATTTTCTTGTTTCGGCCAAAACAGGCGACGGCATGGGCGCATTGATGGAGGCATTGGGCGAAAAATTGCGTGACAATTTTTCTGTCACCGAAGCACCGATATTAACTCGTGAGCGGCATCGCCACGCCGTGGCCGAGGCGGTTGCTTGTTTGGCGCGCGCCGAGCAGGGGGCCGGCCGTGATTTGGAGTTGGCCGCCGAAGATATGCGGCTGGCGGCGCGCGCCTTGGGGCGGGTGACCGGCGCGGTGGATGTTGAGACTTTGCTTGATATTGTGTTTGCTGATTTTTGCATCGGTAAATAAATTGTTTCACGTGAAACAATTGCGCGTTGTTTTACTTGAGTTTTGTTTTTCGTGCCGATAAGAGAAGGCAAGAGGAAACAATGACACAGCATAGAACACACTGGGATGTGATTATTATTGGTGGCGGCCATGCCGGTTGCGAAGCCGCCGGTGCGGCGGCGCGGTTTGGGGCGCACACTTTGTTGGTTACGCATAAGCCCGAAACCATTGGCGAAATGTCGTGTAATCCGGCTATTGGTGGGGTTGGCAAGGGCCATTTGGTGCGCGAAATTGACGCGCTGGACGGCTATATGGGGCGCGTTGCCGATGCCTCCGGCATTCAGTTCCGCTTGCTCAATCGGCGCAAAGGGCCTGCCGTGCAGGGACCGCGCACACAAGCCGACCGTAAGCTTTATCGCGCCGCCATGCAGCAGGCCATAGCTGAAACCGATAATTTGACCGTGCTGGGCGCGGCGGTAGATGATTTGATAATCAAGCACGGACGCGCTTGCGGCATTATAACCGCCGCCGGTGATAAATATCATGCTGCGGCGGTGGTGTTGACGACCGGAACATTTCTGGACGGGGTTATCCACATTGGTGGGCGGCGCACGGCTGCTGGACGCCATGGTGAACAGCCTGCTCTGGCGCTGTCCAAACGCCTTTATGCGCTGGCCGAAGAAACCGGCGCCCTGACCCTTGGGCGGATGAAAACCGGCACACCGGCGCGGCTGGATGGGCGCACCATTGCCAAAGAGAAATTGCAAGCACAGCTGGCCGATGATGCGCCGGTGCCGTTTTCCTTTTTGACTGAAAAAATCAGCACGCCGCAGACGGTTTGCCACATCACGCACACCAATCCGGCGACGCATGAGCTTATCGCCGCCAATGTGATGCAGTCGCCGGTTTATGCCGGCCGGATAAACGGTGTCGGGCCGCGCTACTGCCCGTCTATAGAAGACAAAGGGGTGCGGTTTCCCGACCGCCCGTCGCATCAGATATTTCTCGAACCGGAAGGGCTGGACGACATTACCGTTTACCCGAATGGCATTTCGACAGCATTGCCGGAAGATATTCAGCAGGCTTTCATGCGCACCATTGTCGGCCTCGAAGAGGTTAAAATTCTGCGCTATGGTTATGCGATTGAATATGACTATGTTGACCCACGTGCGCTGTTGCCCAGTCTGGAGACAAAAGCCCTGCCCGGGTTGTTTTTGGCCGGTCAGATTAACGGCACAACCGGTTATGAAGAGGCGGCCGGACAAGGCTTGGTGGCCGGTCTTAATGCGGCGCGGCAAGCCGCCGCGCAAGATGCGGTTTTGTTTGACCGCGCCGAAGCCTATATTGGCGTGATGATTGACGATTTGGTCACGCGCGGGGTGAGCGAACCCTATCGCATGTTTACGGCGCGGGCCGAATATCGCCTGTCACTCAGAGCTGACAATGCCGACCAACGTCTGGTCGCCAAAGGCATCGCGGCGGGCTGTGTTGGTGCTGCCCGCGCCAATGTGTTCGCGGCCAAAATGCGCCGCTTGGACGCGGCGCGTGATTTTGCCGACAGCCACAAAGTCACCCCCAATGAGGCGGCTGACTATGGTTTGCAAATCCGCACCGATGGGGTGCGCCGCTCAATCATTGATTTGCTGGCCTATCCAACCATTACATGGGCGCAACTGGCGGCTATCTGGCCGCAAATGCGCGGCTGGTCGGCGGATATTCGCACCCAAATCGAAACCGATGCGCGCTATGCCGGATATCTCGACCGGCAAGCCGCCGATATTGAAGCGTTTCGGCGCGATGAAGGCCTGCGCCTGCCCGCCAATATGGACTTTCTTAATTTGGCAGGCATGGCAACCGAGGCGCGGCAAAAATTGGCCGCCACCCGACCGGTGACATTGGGGCAGGCGGCGCGTATTGATGGTATGACTCCGGCGGCGTTGACGCTGTTGCTGCATCATACGCGAAAATCAACGGCCAAGACTTGAATTTCGGCGTATTGCCAATGTTCGATGCCGCCAATTATTCTGCCGCCGATTTTGCCGAAGAGTTCAATGTTTCACGTGAAACAATGGTCGCCTTCACCGGCTATGCGGCACTGCTCGGCAAATGGCAGCAGAAAATCAATTTGGTCGGCCCGGCGACATTGCCCGATTTATGGCTGCGTCACATGGCGGATTCGGCGCAGATTTTTGAGTTATCTGGACGCGCCGGAGGCACATGGCTGGATTTGGGCAGTGGCGCAGGATTCCCGGGATTGGTGGTGGCTTTGCTGATCGGCGATAGTGGCACGGCAGGTAAGGTGCATTTGGTCGAAAGCGACCGCCGTAAGGCCGCGTTTTTGCAAACCGTGATTCGCGAAACCGGCGCCCCAGCCGAACTGCATGTGACGCGGATTGAGCAATTGGCAGAAAACCTGCCACCGGCATTGGCGCAGGTTGATTTTATCAGTGCCCGCGCATTGACCGCTTTGCCGCAACTGCTCGCCTATGCGGCACCATTTTGCAATTCATCCACAATTGCATGGTTCAGCAAGGGCCGAGATTGGCAGGAAGAATTGACGCAAGCAGCACAATCGTGGAAACTGAATGTCGAAACCCATGCCAGCCGCACCGAAAGCGCGGCGCGCATTTTGGCCTTAAGTAATATGCAGTCGCGGCAATCGTTTAACCATTTTTCGAAATTTTGATACATGCGTGAAGCCCTTTCCAACCCGCCCTCACCGGCCAACCCGCCTTCCAGTCCGCCGGAGAGACCAGTCGAAGGGACGCGGGTTTTGTGTCTGGCCAATCAAAAGGGCGGGGTTGGTAAAACCACAACAGCCATCAATCTGGGCACGGCGTTGGCGGCGATTGGGGCGCCGGTTTTGTTGATTGACCTTGACCCGCAAGGCAATGCCGGCACTGGATTGGGGATTGACCAAGAGCATCGCCATATCAGCAGCTTTGAGCTTTTGCTGGACGAAAATAGCGTCGACGAGGCGCGTCAAAACACCGCCGTGCCGGGGCTTGATATTATCCCGGCCTCAATGGATTTGCTGGGCATTGAAGTTGAATTGTCGGGAAACCCGCGCCGCCTCTTGCGGTTGGCCGATGCACTGGCGGCGTTTGCGGGCGACTATCATTATGTGTTGATTGACTGCCCGCCTTCGCTGAATATGCTGACGCTGAATGCGATGGCGGCGGCGCAATCGGTTCTGGTGCCGTTGCAATGTGAGTTTTTTGCATTGGAGGGGTTGAGCCAGTTGCTGAAAACGATTGAGCAAGTGAAGGGCAGCCTCAACCCACGGCTTGATATTCAAGGCATTGTGCTGACCATGTATGATGTGCGCAATAATCTTTCGGCGCAGGTTGAGGCCGATGTGCGCGGGCATCTTTGCGCATTGGTCTATGACACTTTAATCCCGCGCAATGTGCGCATTTCGGAAGCACCGTCTTTCGGTAAACCAGCCTTGCTTTATGACCATCAATGCTCTGGCAGCATGGCCTATATGCGCTTGGCGACAGAGCTTATCACCCGCGAGCGCAGTCGCGCTGTCGCCGCATGAGGCAGATATGACAGAGCGCAAAAGAGGTTTGGGGCGTGGCCTGTCGGCTTTGATTGGCGACACGCAAGCGGTGTCGGTTGTGACGCCATTAAAGACAGACGCGCCGACGGCAGACGGCTTGCACCATCTTGATATTGACCGTTTACAGCCGGGCCAATACCAGCCGCGCAAACATTTTAATGCCGAAGAATTGCAAGCCTTGGCGGCGTCATTGATGCGGACGGGCATGGTGCAACCGATTGTGGCGCGACCGCTTGCCGGAGATGACGGCAAATATGAAATTATTGCTGGTGAAAGACGTTGGCGGGCGGCACAAATCGCCAAGCTGCATCGTGTGCCAGTGCTGGTGCAGGCGCTGGACGATGCGGCGGCACTGGAGCTGGCGATTATTGAAAATGTGCAGCGCACCGACTTAAATCCGGTGGAAGAAAGCGGCGGGTATCGGCGGCTTATGGATGAGTTCGCTTATACGCAAGCCGATTTGGCGCAAACGATTGGCAAAAGCCGCCCGCATATTGCCAATATGCTACGGCTTGCTCAGGCTGGTGATAAAATCAAGGCACATTTGATTGCCGGTCGATTGAGTGCCGGACATGCGCGCGCCCTGCTGGGACATCCAAAGGCTGATGCGCTGGCCGATAAAATAATTGCCGAGGGGTTAAATGTTCGGGCGGCAGAAAAATTGGCCGCCGACAAAAACACACACAACAAAAGCAAAGCCAAGCAGGCGACAAAATCAAAAGACGTCAATACGCAAGCCTTGGAAAAAACGCTGGCCGATAATTTGGGGCTATCGGTCGCCATTGCCGATAGGGGCGATAGGGGGGATGTGCGCATTGCCTATCGCTCGCTGGAGCAGTTTGATATGCTCGTCAATCGTTTGATGGGTCGTTAATTATCTTTGCGCTGCGCGGGCGAGGCGCAAAAGGGCATTACCGGCCAGTGCTTCGGCGAAGCGGGCATTGCCGCTACCGCGTTGGCGGCAGGCCAATTCGGTTTGATTGAGAATTTCCAAGGCGCGTGTCAGCTTGCGGCGTGACCACAAATGGAGCTGATTTTCCACCAATGGCTTGCGTTTGAAATGCAGTGGTGGCTTAAAGGTCGCCAAAGCGCGTCCGGCCGGTGTGCCGGTTTCCATCAATCCCAGAGCTTTATGC
>CAYQFO010000055.1:0-8889 GCA_964416815.1 uncultured Rhodobiaceae bacterium
GCCCCATGCGGTGCGCCAAGGCTGGATGCTGGTGGTGATATTTTTATCCGCTTGGCAGTGCTGGCAGATTGAGACAGGCGTCTATATGACTGGCTCACTGGCTGGGCTTGACCTTATATTGGTGCGGGCGACAGACCTCACCAAACCATTTGCGCTGGTTTTTCATATTGCGGCAGCTTTGAATGTAATTTACGCCATGCACGAAAAATGCCGCCTGACGGCCAGTAGCGGCCTCGCCTATGCCGGAGCCGCGATTGCCGCGCTCTATGCCGGTGATTTCATCACCCTGTTCATCTATTGGGAAGCGACGGCTTTTACCTCGGTGTTTTTGATACTCGCCGGACGTAACCCGCGCTCTCTGTCGGCGGCCATGCGCTATTTGCTGATGCAAGTCAGCTCTGGCCTGTTATTGCTCGGCGGGGCGGTGCTGTTATGGCAGGGCGGCGGCAGTCTGGCGATTGGCGCACTTGACCCATCCACGCTGGCGGGCGCATTGGTGCTGCTGGCGTTTGGCATCAAGGCAGCGTTTCCATTCTTGAATGGCTGGCTGCAAGACGCTTATCCCGAAGCCAGCGTCACTGGCACAGTCATGCTGTCGGCGTTTACCACCAAGCTGGCAATCTATATGCTGGCCTTGTGCTTTGCTGGTTTTGAACCGCTCCTTTATATCGGCGCGGTGATGACCATATTCCCAGTGTTTTTCGCCGTGATTGAAAATGACCTCCGCCGCGTGCTGGCTTTCTCGCTGAATAACCAACTGGGCTTTATGGTGGTCGGCATCGGCATCGGCACGCCCTTGGCACTCAACGGCACAGTCTCACACGCCTTTGCCCATATCATATACAAGTCCTTGCTGTTTATGAGCATGGGCGCGGTGCTACATCGCACTGGCACAATCAAAGCCTCGGAACTGGGCGGGCTGTGGCGGCAAATGCCGTTGACCGCGCTATTTTGTATTGTCGGGGCGGTGTCGATTGCCTCCTTCCCGCTGTTCAGTGGCTTTGTCACCAAATCTCTGACCCTCGGCAGCGTTGTCCATGAAGGTTATTTCTGGGTGTGGATAGCACTGATTTTTGCCTCCGCCGGTGTGCTGGAACATTCCGGCATCAAGATTCCCTATTTCGCCTTTTTCGGCCATGACCGCAAATTCAAGGTCAAAGAAGCCCCCCTCAACATGCTGGTCGCCATGGGGCTGGCGGCAGCACTGTGCCTGCTTATCGGGGTCGCGCCCGGCCTGCTCTATGCGCTGTTACCTTATGAGGTGACTTATCAGGCATGGACGCCCGGCCATGTGCTGGGTGAGTTGCAGCTTTTATTGTTTGCCGCATTGGCCTTTGCCTTTTTGATGGTGCGCGGGCTGTATCCGCCGGAGATTGACTCAACCGTGTTGAATACCGATTGGCTGTATCGCCGTGCCGCGCCGTATCTGGTGCGAAAATTGTTCCTTCCGCCAGTGCGGTTGTGGTTTCACGCTGTTGCGCACGGGCGCAAAATGATACTGACAGCAATAAATTATATTGAGCAGGCGAGTCGTCGTAGCGGTCTGGTTTCCGGCGTGACCGGCACTGGCGCGGCGGTAGGTATATTTCTTGCCGTTTTTACGCTGATGCTGCTTATGTTTTGGATAGTCGGGTAAACTGGCTTCTATTGCGGTGCGCTTATAGCCGACGGCACATTGGTGCGCTTATAGCCGACGGCACATTATTGATAATCACAGGTGCCTGCGGCGTCTGCCCCCTACTGCTTCCCAGATAGCTTTGAATCGAGACCGTCGAGACAACAATAAATATCGCCATAAATTGCCCTTACCTCTTTTATGCTGCATACTTCAGGCACAAACTTAAATGTCTTATTTTCGTCGCTAGGGTCGAAATTATTTCGTTCCATAAGCGCATTTTTCGCTTCTTTTATTTCAACACTGTCTTCCATCTCAATTCTTCTTTTCAAATATCAAAGCCCCAGCACAGCCTTGGCGACGATATTGCGTTGTATCTCGTTGGAACCAGCGTAAATCGTTGTTTTGCGCTTGTTGAAATAACCCGGCACCACCATGGGCGCACCCTCAAAGCCAATGTCCGGCTCATTGCCGGTGTTCAGCGTATCGGCGACAAAGGGAAAACCATATTGACCAATCACCTCAACGCCCAATTCGGAAATATCCTGCTGGATTTCCGTGCCGCGCGTTTTCAGCAATGATGAAGACCCCGAACCGATATTTTGACCGGCACTAATGTCGGCAAAAATCCGCAATTCAGTGGCTTCCATAACCATAATTTGCCGCTCAAGGTCAGACGCCTTGCGCTGAAAGTCGGCATCGGCAGACAAAGGCATACCGTCTTTGTCAATACCATCGGCCATTTCCCGCACCTTTTTAAGACCGCGCCCAAGGCCAGCCGAATAAGGATTACCGCGTTCAAACTGCAGCAGATATTTGGCACATGTCCAACCCTTGTTTTCCTCACCAATCAGGTTTTCCTTCGGCACTTTGACGTCCTCGAAAAACACCTCATTGACTTCTTGTTGGCCGTCCACCGGGCCATCTAGCGTGAACAGGGGCGCGACTTTCACCCCCGGCGTGTGCATATCAATCAGTAAAAAAGAAATGCCGTCCTGTCGTTTTTCGGTTTTGGCCGTGCGTACCAAACAAAAAATCCAGTCGGCGTGTTGCGCCATTGATGTCCAGATTTTCGAGCCGTTGCACAAATAATAATCGCCCTTATCCTCGGCTTTCATTTGCAACGAGGCCAAATCCGACCCCGATCCCGGCTCCGAATAACCCTGACACCACCACACATTGGTCGCCAGAATATCGGGCAAAAAGCGTTGCTTCTGCTCATCAGTGCCGAATTTCATAATCACCGGCGCAACCATCGTTAAACCGAAGGGAACGCTATGGGGCGCACCGGCGGCATCCATTTCCTGCGTATAAATAAATTTCTGCGTCGACGTAAAACCCGCGCCGCCATGTTCCGCCGGCCAGTTGGGCGCCGCCCAGCCCTTTTCATAAAGCCGCTTCTGCCATGTTATATGCGCTTGCTTGTTCATATAGCCGTTTTTAGAACGCGCCATTTCGCGTTGTAAATCGGGCGTAAACGCCTCGGCGATAAAATCACGCACGCCCTCACGGAAAGCAATATCCGCATCACTGAAATTCAAATCCATCTCAAGCCTCCTAGCTGATGCCTCTAACTGACAATATCAACTTCAATAATCTCCGGCGCACCGGCCATTGAACCGCCAAACGCACCTGCCGCCGCACGAAAACCGTCCGAGCGACCATGGGCTTTACGCGCATCCTCATCGGCATAAATCTCCATAACGCGATAGACCGTCTTGTCCTCTTTGTCGCGGCACAGACGGTAAAGTTCACACCCCGGCTCATCGGCTTTAACCACCTCTTGCATTTTGGCAAAGCCAGTTTCAAATTCATCCTGCTTGCCATCTACCACGCGCAATGTTGCAATAATTCCTACAGCCATAATCACCTCCTGTTTTTAGCTATCCTTGTAGTCTGCGGGGCGCTTGTCAAGCATGGCAGCAACCGCTTCGGCGTGGTCGTCGCTCATATGCATCAGTGCCTGCGCATTGGCCGACATTTCCATCACCGTCTCAAAACTCGCCGTCTGGCTATGGCGCATGAGCCGCTTGGCAGCACGCAAAGCCTCCGGCGATTGCAAACAAATCTCGCCCGCTAATTTGTGCGCTTCATTCAACAACTCACCATCCTCAACCACGCGCGACACCAACCCCCACGCCGCCGCCTCATCAGCCGAAATAACCCGACCCGAAAACAGTAATTCACAAGCCCGCGCCGAACCGATAATACGCGGCAAAAGCCACGCCCCGCCATCGCCCGGAATCAACCCCAATTTCAAAAAAGTCGCACCGAATTTGGCCGATTGACCCGCAAGGCGCATGTCGCACAAACAAGCGACATCATTGCCCAACCCAATCGCCGCACCGTTAACCGCCGCAATGCTCGGCACTTCCAACCCCCATAAAGCTTTTACAATCTGATGAATACCACGCCGATACCCGTCAGCAATATGTATCGCCGCACCGCCAAACGAACCCGACTTTTCTCGCATCGCCTTGATATTACCACCGGCAGAAAAGGCCGAACCAGCACCAGTCAAAATCACACAACGCACAGCCCGATTGGCGTTAATCTCACCAATCCTATCACGAAATTCTTCACCATCACCCGACGCACCCAGCGCATTGCGCATATCAGGGCGGTTGAGAATCAGCGTGGCGACCGCGCCGTCAAGCTGAACATCTAAAATACCGGTCATAGTTTAAGCGGCGGCAAAACGCTTCAAATGATGGTCAACATTGCCGAATTGCGTATCAATCATCGTCAAGCGTTTGAAATAATGCCCAACATTCAATTCTTCCGTCATGCCCATGCCACCATGCAATTGCACCGCCTGCTGGCCAATAAAGCGCGAGGATTTACCAATCTGCACTTTCGCACCAGCCGCCGCTTTTTTGCGTTCGGATTCGCTTTCGGCCAGTTTCATATTGACCATGTAAGTCATCGAAACGGATTGCTCATATTCCATAAACATATCCACCATGCGATGCTGCAAAACTTGAAAACTGCCAATCGGCACACCAAATTGCTTGCGGGTTTTGCAATACTCAACAGTTGCATCATTCAGCATTTTCATCTGCCCGACCGCCTCGGCACATAGCGCACCAATGCCGTGGTCAAGCGCTTCGTCTAAAATGGGTAAGCCCTTGCCCGCCTTGCCGATAAGCGCGTCAGCATCGACTTTCACATTTTCCAATGTCACTTCACTCGCGCGTCCGCCATCCACCGTCGGGTAGTCTTGCGTGCTAACACCTTTGGCCGATTTATCAACGATAAACAGGCTCACACCATCGCCATCGCGTTGCTTGCCACCCGTGCGTGCCGACACAATCAGCTTGTCAGCCCAAGGCCCGCCCAGCACAACCGCTTTAGCCCCGTTTAACACATAACCCTTGCCATCGGCCTTGGCACTGGTGGTGATGTCGGCGGCGCTAAACCGCCCCTGCGGCTCATTATAAGCCAACGCCCAGATGCTCTCGCCGCCAATCAGTGCCGGTAAATGTGTCTGCTGTTGCGCGTCGCTTGCATGGCGGGACAAAATGCCGCCGCACAAAACAACCGTCGGCAAATAAGGTTCAACCACCAATCCGCGACCCAATTCTTCCATAATCACCATGATGTCAATCGGCCCACCATCAAGCCCGCCCATCGCTTCCGAAAACGGCGCAGCCAACAAACCAAGCTCAGCAAATTGCTTCCAAATGCCGCTATCCATGCCTGCATCGCTACGGATAATTTTCATCCGCGTGTCGAAATCGTAATTATCCTGAATGAAACTTTGCACCAAATTGCGGAGCAGCGTTTGTTCTTCGGTAAAGCTAAAATCCACTTTGTCCCCCTATGTCATGCCCACGCCTTAAAGGCTCAGCACCATTTTGGCAATGATATTGCGTTGAATTTCGTTTGACCCGCCATAAATCGATGTCTTGCGCGTATTGAAATAAATTTGTGACACACCTTGGCTGTCGTCCGGGCCGATGGCACGATAATTGTCGCCCGCCTCCATTTGCGGCACCCAAGGGGCGGCATAATTGCCGACCGCCTCCATGGTCAGCTCGGTTATACGCTGCTGAATTTCCGTGCCTTTGATTTTCAAAATCGAACTTTCCGGCCCCGGCCCTTGGCCTTTACTTTCTGAAGCCAATGTCCGCAATTCAGTATATTCCAGTGCCGTCAAATCAATCTCCAGCTCGGCAATTTTACGCGAGAAGCCAACGCTTTCAAGCAAAGGCCTGCCGTCTTCCAACGCACCACGCGCAATGTCGCGCAGACGCTCAATCGCTTTTTTCGAGCGTGCCACACCGGCAATCCCTGAGCGCTCATTGCTCAACAAAAATTTGGCAATCGTCCAGCCCTTATCCTGCTCGCCAACCAGATTTTTGGCTGGCACACGCACATCTTCAAGAAAGACTTCGTTGACCTCATGGCCGCCATCAATGGTGATAATCGGACGCACCGTAATGCCCGGCGACTTCATATCAATCAGCAGAAAAGAAATGCCCTCTTGACGCTTTTCGCCCGTCGTCGTGCGCACCAGACAAAACATCCAATCGGCATATTGCGCCAATGTTGTCCACATTTTATGGCCATTGACCACATAGTCATCACCCTCCAACACAGCTTTGGTTTTCAACGCCGCGAGGTCCGAGCCTGCCCCCGGTTCCGAATAGCCCTGACACCACCATACCTCGCCCGACAGAATAGACGGCAATACCCAATCTTTCTGCTCCTGATTGCCGAATGTATAAATCACCGGACCCAGCATTTGCAGACCAAAAGGCAACGGCGCAATGGTGCCGAAGGCCGCACTTTCTTCGTTCCAAATATATTTTTGCGTTACCGTCCAGCCAGTGCCGCCATATTCTTCCGGCCATGAGGGAGCAATCCAACCTTTTTTATAAAGAATTTTGTGCCAAGCCAAAAAATTTTCCTTGTCCAAGTCTTGCCGCTCTATGCCAACAAGATGCTTGGGATAGGTTTCCTTCATAAACTGCCGCACTTCCTGACGGAAGGTTTCATCCTCTTTGGTAAATTCAACGTCCATGACGCATGCCTCCTAATGGCCTCTTAATGGCCTCCTAATGCTTGCCCTTTAATCTATGGAAAATTACCCGCAAATCAATCAGCGAAAGAAAAAAAATGACGCTGCCGCTACTCTTTCCACAAAAAGGCGATGCTTGCAAATGGCACCTGCTTGCCTTTTAATGACCCCAAGATGAGCCATCAGAAAAAAGACCCACCCGCCATTTCACTGGTTACGCTTGGTGTGCGCGATTTGGAAGCCTCGCTGGCCTTTTATACCGCCCTCGGTTTTGTTGATACGGCGCAAAGCAATGAGAGTATCAAATTTTTGCGCGGCGCAAATACCGTACTCGGCCTCTATGGACGCACGGCACTCGCAGAAGATGCCGAGCTTGATGTCGGGGTTAAAAAAACACCGACCGACTTTACCGGCACGGCATTGGCCATGAATCGCGCCGATGAAGCGGCGGTGGACGCATTGTTTGAACGCGCCTTGGCCGCCGGAGCAAAGCCACAAAAAAAACCGCAAAAAGTATTTTGGGGTGGCTATTCCGGTTATTTCGCCGACCCTGACGGGCATTTATGGGAAGTCGCCTATAATCCGTATTTTGCCCTAAACGCTCATGGCGTGATTGACCTTGAAAAAACACCGTAACCCCAAATCACCTTGTGTTGGCCAATGCGCCGTTTCAGCGCGTAGTGATTTTTGCATCGGGTGCGGTCGCAAACTGGCCGAAATTGCCGGATGGAGCGGATTTTCAGCGCAAGAAAAACGCGCTGTGCTAAATCAATTACCGGCGCGGCTTATCGTCATGAAAACCAATTCAACGTCTCAGCCAAATCCACCACCGCGCCGACAACAATAATTGAGGGCGGTTCCAGCCCGTGCTGTTGCACAAGACCGGCAGCTTCATCCAGCCGTCCAGTAACAATGCGCTGTTGCGGCGTCGTCGCATGGGTCACAATCGCCAGTTTCTCATCGCCCTCACGCCCGGCCTGCATCAGTAAATCTGCTATCACCGGCAACTGGCGCATCGCCATGTAAATAACAATCACCGGCGAGGCTTTGGCAATGGCAGCCCAGTCAAGCAATTCCACCCCTCCCTTGCCCGCCAAATGACCAGTGACAAATGTTACCGCATGATTGACATCGCGATGCGTGACCGGAATACCGGCATAGCCCAGCCCGCCAATACCGGCGGAAATGCCGGGGATAATACGGAAAGGAATATCGGCGGCCACCAGTGCTTGTGCTTCCTCACCACCGCGCCCGAACACAAATGGGTCGCCGCCTTTCAGACGCAACACCCGCTTATTGTCACCCGCCAGCGCTATCAGCTTGTCGGTAATATCCTGCTGGTTCCATGACGGCTTGCCGCCGCGCTTGCCGGAATAAAACAATTCGGCTTCAGAGCGCACCAGCGACAAAACATCTTCCGACACCAGAGCATCATAGACCACCGCATCGGCTTGCTTCAAAGCATTGACGGCGTGCAAAGTCAAAAGACCTGCATCGCCCGGCCCGGCGCCAGCCAGCCAGACCCATCCGGCAACAAAATTGGGCAGGCCATCAATCTGCACATCCGGCACTGGTGCGCTGCTTAACCTCAGCCGCACAATTTCTTGTTGAGGGCTGTCGCTTTCACTCATAGGAAAGGTTATAGACAAGCCTTACCATTGATACAATGGCGACGAATCGCGTGAAGGAGAAGCTCTATGTTTGCCCACCCGAAAGATAATCTGACGCCCAATAGTGTGGCTTACGAAAATGAGCCATTGGTGAAGCCGACCGGCTTTCGCGAATATGATGCACGCTGGCTGTTTGGCGAAGAGATTAACCTGACCGGTATACAGGCACTGGGGTTCGGGCTTGGCACGCTTTTATATGAATTGCTGCCCCCATCCAAAGATAATGCCAAACAACCGCATATTATTGTCGGCCATGATTTTCGTTCCTATTCGCAATCGATAAAACTGGCATTGATGAACGGGCTGATGAGTGCCGGTGCGGGCGTGCATGACATCGGCCTTGCTCTATCACCGACTGCCTATTTCGCCCAATTTGAAGCCGATATTCCCGCCGTCGCCATGGTCACGGCCAGCCATAATGAAAATGGTTGGACCGGCGTCAAAATGGGCGCAGCACGCCCCTTGACTTTCGGCCCCGACGAAATGAGCCGCCTGAAAGAAATCGTGCTGAGCAATCAAGGCATCGCCCGATCCAATGGCAACTATAAACGCATCGACGATATGGCCGAACGCTATAAGAG
>CAYQFO010000056.1:0-8863 GCA_964416815.1 uncultured Rhodobiaceae bacterium
CGTCAAAACCGTTTGAACATCCGGAAATGGAAATGGCCGCAAAAACTTGGCTGGGTGGCGAGTGGTGGAAAATCGGCGGCGGCGGCACGGTCTGGAATTCGATTGTTTATGACCCCGACACCGATACGGTGTTCATCGGTGTCGGCAATGGTAGCCCGTGGACGCGCACCATCCGCTCGCCGGGTGGGGGAGACAATCTTTTCCTGTCGTCAATTGTAGCACTTGACCCGAATACCGGTCGCAGAAAATGGCACTACCAGACCACGCCCGGCGACACATGGGATTACACCGCCGTGCAGGACATGATTTTGGCGAATATGAAAATTGACGGCAAAATGCGTAAGGTCATTATGCAGGCACCCAAAAACGGCTTCTTTTATGTGCTGGACCGTACCACCGGCCAACTCTTGCGCGCCAACCCCTATGTGACGGTGAACTGGGCCAGCCATGTGGATATGCGGAATGGTCGGCCGGTTGAAAATAAAACCCGCAACTGGTCTGAGTCGGGTAAATCAAAATGGGTTTTGCCGGGGCCGCTTGGCGGGCATAATTGGCAAGCCATGTCGTATAATCCCAGCACCGGTCTGGCCTATATTCCGGCTCTGGAAAACCCATTGGTCTATGATATTGACCATGATTTCAAAGCCACCGGCCGTTATAAATATATCGAAGGTGGTTGGAATACCGGCGTTGAATTCGGACGCATTTTGGAACTTCTGGGCCAGCATCCGGATTTTCCGGCACCCAAAGGCTTTACCATTGGCTTTGACCCGCTGACCGGCAAAACACATTGGCGGCAAACCCATAAAACACATTGGAATGGCGGCACCATGTCAACCGCCGCCGGATTGGTGTTCCAAGGCAATGGCGATGGCTATTTCGTCGCTTATGACGCCAAAACCGGCAAGGAAGTATGGAAGGTCAATACCTACACCAGCACAATTGCGCCGCCAGTGACCTATATGGTTGATGGTGAACAATATGTTGCCATTCAAGTCGGTTCCGGCGGTGCGGCAGGTCTTACCGAGGGGGCGGCGGCCATGCCGGCCTCGGCCAAATACGGCAATTTCGGGCGTCTCTTGGTGTTCAAACTGAATGGCGGACAGTCCATTGAAGAGCCGGAGCATTGGGCGCGCGAGATTCCCAAGCCGCCGACCATTGAAGCCACCGAAGCCCAAATCAATCACGGCATGGAACTCTATCACGAGGTCTGCACTTTCTGTCACGGTATTGCCGTGATTGGTGGCGCGGCGGTTCCCGATTTGCGCAAAATGAGCGAGCAAACGCATCGCTTATTTAATGAAATTGTCTTGAAAGGCACGCTGGCTGAACGGGGTATGTCAAGTTTTGCCGACCGGTTGAGCGCGGCAGATGTGGAAGCGATTCACGCCTTTATCAATCTGCGTAGCCAACAAGACTATGACGCACAGGAAAAGGCCAAGAAAGCCGCTAACTGAGCCGCTGCGCTAATTTGCAGATTTTGGCGGCAGGGATGGCGTTGGAAGCTCTCTGAAATTGAGTTTCAACCTGTCCCCGTCGCCCCGTGAATCGGCGCGGCTTTTCTCGCCATCGCTTTTTTGTTGCGCCGCCAACGCTTCATCATCCGGCTTTTTGGCCTTATAGCTGAGATTGGCCTCAATCGGCTGGGCACCTTCGGAGGCTTTCAGTGCCGCATCAATTTCATCGGCCAGTGCCGGTGAAAAGGGCAGGCGATGCAGACGTGGGCTGGAAAGTAAAGCACCCTGCAACGATAATTTTTGCGCCAATATGTAAATCGTACCGGATGTGCCGCGCGCCTTGTCCGGCTCTTCGACAATCGCCCAGTGCAATTTGAACGGATTGGGTGGGGGGGTGGCAATTGCCCAACCACGCAAATTCTGACCACCCCAATAGGCCGCAAAATAAAGCAGCGTCATCAGCACAATCACGGCTATCTTAATCTCGCGCCGCCACGGTGTCGTGAGATTAAAATTGATAACCAGCGCGGTGAGTGCCGCATAGGCAAGCCCAAGAGCGAGTGGGATACTCATTTTTTGCTGCTTCTTTCATTGGCTTCAAACGGCGTGGCACGGATAAGGCGTTTGTTGCGTGTCGCCATTTCTATCACCTCGCCAATCGCATTCAGGCGGAAGCGGATGGCGGTTTTTTCATCACCGGCACCAGTCAAATCAAGGCGACCAGCATAAATCAATTTTACTTCCGGGTTCAGCTTTTCGACTTTCACGCGCACCGGCACGGGTCGGTCGCTCTGGGCTTTATAATGCAGCAGATTGACGACATATTCGCCTGCCGCAATGCCTCGCAGCGAAACAACTTCTTGATTGAGCGGGTTTTCAATTTTTTGGCCATTGACCTGAATAGAGTCGCCCAGCCAGCCGCGATCGTCGCGGTCAAGATGCATCAGCCCGGCCTCGCGCACATCAAACCAAACCAGATTGCCCTCGCCATCCTCGACAATCAGGTCAACATCATCGGCGTGGCCGTCCGGCCATCGCGCGGTAATCAGATATTCGGCCTTAGGGTTGATTTTGCTGTCGGTGACTTCCGGCCTAATCAAAATAAAAGCCACCGAAAACATAAAGACAAAACTCAAAAGCGCATTGAACAAAATATCAGTAAAGGCGCTCTGGTCGTCGTTTGGGGCAAGAAAGCTCAGCTTCGGCATGGGGGCTAGTCGGCCTCCAGTGATAAATTCTGCATGGCATCGCCGAGCAGTTGAAATTGCAGGCGTAGCAATAAATTGGCAATCAGACCGGTCAGTGTGGTGTAGAGGGCTATCGCCATGCCGCCGCTCATCGCGGCCAATGCCGTTTGCAGGCTGGCGGCATCATAGCTTTTCAAATCGGCAATCGGGGCCAGCATAAAAATAAAACCGATAATCGTGCCTAAGAGTCCCAATTTCAACACACTGTCTGCCGCCAACCAGCCATGATTAAGCCAGCGCGTCAAAACGGCATCGCGTGTGCTTGCATCACCCATATCGGTGAAATCATTTTTTGCGTGTTGCGCTTCCACCCAGCGCAATAAATAGAGCCAACGTAGGCTCATCACCGCCCAGACGGCGAAAATGAACAGCGACAAATAGCTGCGGTCGCCTTCTAAAAGCGTGCCGATAAGTCCACGTTCTTCCAGCAGATAGCTTGCAAATAAAATCAGGCCAAGAAGAATAAGCCCCTGATAGAATGATTGATTTTTTATATTTTGCATGATGGCGCTGATTTAAGCATGGGAAACAGGCATCTGTCGAGATGGGGGTTTCGTGCTTGCCAAAGGCCGCATTCCATGCAGACTTTGGCTGGGAGTTTTTTATGGCGATAGCAGCAGTGGACAATGGCGTGACTTCGCGCGGGCGTGTTGGTTGGCGCGAGACTTTTTTTTATGCGCTACCACCGGTCGGTGCCGGTTATATGTTTTGTCTGGTGTCGCTTTACACGTTGAAATTCGCCACCGATGTATTGCTGATTGCGCCGGTCGTTATGGGGTTGATTTTCGGCATATCGCGCCTTTGGGATGCGGTGACCGACCCACTGGCAGGGTATTTATCCGACAAAACGAAAACCCGATGGGGACGCAGGCGGCCATGGTTGCTGGGCAGTATTATCCCGATTTTTTTGAGCTTCTGGATGGTTTCAGCGCCGATAGATGGTTTGTCGCAAAGCGGTCTCATTGCTTGGATGGCGCTTGGTATTATCGGTTTTTATTCGGCGCAAACCATTTTCATTGTGCCGCATATGTCGCTGGGTGCGGAATTGACGGATGATTATCACGAGCGCAATAAAGTTTTCGGGGCGCGCCATGCCGGTTGGATTGCCGGTTATATCAGTGCCTTGTTTACCATGTCGCTGCTGATTGCCGCCGAGCAGGAAAGCCGCGAAGCCGTGTTGGAACTGGCGCGCGAACAATCCATTTATGCTGGTTTGTTTTGTGTTGCCTGTCTGTTTTTATGTGTGGTGTTTGTTAAAGAGCGGCCTGAATTTAGCGGCCGTGCGCCAGAAAAACCATGGCCAGCCGTGCGCGATATTTGGCGCAACAGCCATGCGCGTCTGTTGCTGGTTGTCATTTTTATTGAAAATCTGGGGGGAGCGTCGATTACCATTCTGACGCTTTACAATGCCGAATATGTGTTGAAAGTTCCAGCCATGGCACCCTTGTTTATTCTTTCTTATATGGTGTTTTCATTTTCCTTAACGCCGCTTTGGCTGCCCTTGGCCAAACGTCTCGGCAAACGTAATTTGTGGATTGGGTCAATGGTTGTCACCGCCTTTTCTTTTGGCGGTATGGCATTTTTGCAACCGGGGCAGGAATGGTATTTAATTGCTTTGGCCGCTGTGGCTGGTGCCGCCGGTGGCTGTGGCGGCACGATAAACCCGTCGATAAAATCTGATGTGATTGATTGTGACGAATATGAAACTGGTGAGCGCAAAGAAGGCGCTTACTTCGCTGCTTGGTATTTTGTCTCCAAGCTGGCCTATGGGGTGATGCTGACGGCGACCGGCTTTGCTTTGTCGGCAGCAGGTTTTGTGCCAAAGGCCGAGCAGAATGTGGAGGTGGAATTGGCCTTACGTTTTCTGTATGGCGGCCTTCCTTTTATTGTTTATCTGATTGGCGCGTTTTTGCTGACCCGCTTTGTGCTGAACGAAATGGAACATGCGCGCATTCAAAAAGAACTGAAAATACGCCGCGCTCAAGCCTAAAACTTATTCTGCCGCTAGCTGGTCGGCGGCTTCCCCCTGTCGTCCACGAATAAGCTTGCCGGGCATTTTGCCAGTCGGCTTGCCGTCATCATAGGTAATCTCGCCATTGACAATCGTATAGCGATAGCCGGTGATTTGCTGAATCAAACGACGCCCACCGGCGGGTAAATCATAGGCCATTTTCGGTTCGCCCAATTGCAGGGTATCAAAATCAATCACATTCATGTCGGCCTTATAGCCCGGGGCAATCACGCCACGGTCAAACAACCCATAGAGTGCTGCTGTTTCGCGAGTTTGCGCCGCAACCGCTTGCTCAAGCCCGAAGCGGTCACCACGGGCGCGGTCGCGCACCCAATGCGACAGCAGATAAGTCGGGAAGCTGGCATCGGTAATCACCCCGCAATGCGCCCCGCCATCCGACAGGCTGAGAACGGTATTTTCGTTCTGAAACATTTCATAAATATGGTCGTAATTCTGATTGGCATAATTCAGCACTGGCAGGAACACATAGCCTTTGCCGCCATTTTCCATCAGCATATCGTAAATCACTTCGGGCGGGGTAACCCCTTTTGCTTTGGCGATTTCACGAATACTGTCTTTGGCTTCCGGCTCGTAATTCGGTACGCCATTCTGCATCAGGCGGAACATATTGTTAAAGCCCAAGGTAATCAGCCCGCCAATACCGGCCCCGCTTGGTAGCCCGTCGCCATCATGGTCGGGATGGGCATCCATGAAATGCGGTTGGCCTTCAATCAGGCTTTGACGTATTTGCGGGTCGCGTAATTTTTCAAGCCGCTCTGCCGGTGGCAAGTCGGCCAAGGGTTGATATTCCGGATGCAATGAGAAAGGATGCACCGTGCTTTCCCAGCCAAGAATAAGCCCCGTGGCGCGCAAGGCGATTTGCGCCTTGATATTGGCGCCATCGGCGACGGCGGCATCGGTCATTTCCAAGAGCGTACGCCAGCCGTCTTTCTCCATCGGATTTTGCAGCAGCGCATAAGTGATTGGCAGGCCGGTTTTTTTCGAGGCCTCGGCCATCCAGTGAAATTCCTCTTCGGCGGGGTTTAAGTCGGAGGCCATTTCAAACACGCCATAACCACCGCGTCCGATGGCTTCGGCAAGGCCCAGCAATTCGTCCTTATTGGCGAAAGTGCCCGGCACTGGCACGCCATCTTTTGATAAATGCAGCATGGTGCGCGAGGTCGAAAAGCCCAGCGCACCGGCGCGTATGCCGTCTTCGACAATCTTGCCCATGGCATCAATATCTTCTGGCGTCGCGGCTTCATTATTGGCACCGCGTTCGCCCATCACATAGGCGCGCACGGCACCATGTGGAATTTGCGTGGCGACATCTAGCGCCCGCGGCATTTTTTCCAGCGCGTCCAGATATTCGGGGAAGCTCTCCCACGCCCAGTCAATACCTTCGGCCAGCGCCGCCCCCGGAATATCTTCCACCCCTTCCATCAGGCCAATCAACCAGTCGCGCCTGTCTGTGTGCGCCGGTGCAAAACCGACACCGCAATTGCCCATCACAACGCTGGTCACGCCATTCCAACCCGATGGCGACAAATAGGGGTCCCACGTCACTTGCCCGTCATAATGGGTATGAATGTCCACCCATCCGGGCGTTACCAAATCGCCCTTGGCGTCAATTTCCATCTTGCCCTTATCGGTGACAGCACCGACCTCAACAATGACGCCGTCGCGCACCCCAATTTCGGCCATCCGCGCCGGTGCGCCCGTGCCGTCAACCAGCTTGGCATTGCGTATCACCAAATCAAGCATGATGTATCTCCCTTGCATTTTTTCCCAAAAGGTGACTAAGCTTGCACATCGTAGAAAATAAATACAAGAGAGAATTGTGATGATATTCGGACGATGGCTTTTGGGCTTGTCGGCAATGGTTTTATTGGCCGCTACACTCAATATCGCGCAAGCGCAAAACGGTGCGTTGCTCGGCACCAAATTGACGCCTCTGGGGTCAAACCCCAAGGGTTCAAAGAACGGCGTGATACCGCCATGGCGCGGCGGGCTGACCAAACCGCCAAAGGGGTATAAGAAAGGCAAAGGGCATATTGACCCGTTTGCCGCCGACCGCCCGCTTTTCACCATCACCGCTGCGAATATGGAAAAATATGCCGACAAGTTGGCGCCGGGCTATCAGGCTTTGCTGAAAAAATATCCCGACAGTTTCAAAATGCCAATCTATCGCAGTCGGCGTTCGTGCGCTTTGCCGAAATTTGTTTATAAGGCGACCAAAAAAAATGCCGATAAGGCGCGACTGGTCGCCGACGGCAATGGGGTGAAAGATGCGCGTATCGGGGTGCCGTTTCCGGTGCCGAAATCACCAGTGGAAATTTACTGGAACCATAATTTTCATTATTACGGCCATCAATATAGCGCCAAAACCGTGGGCGGCACGATTTACACCAATGGCAGTTGGACGCGCGTGGCGCGCGCCGACAAACGCTACAATATCTATGCCGACCCGCAGACCACAGATATTGATAATAGGCAGTTTTACTGGATGGGACTTTGGTCGGCACCGCCGCGCTTTAGCGGTAGCGGATTTTCCATGGTGAATAATATCAATCAGCTTGATGAGCCACGCGCCGGTTTTATGTATCGGCCTGACCAGCGCAAAATTATTCGTGCGACACCGTCCGCGGTCACTCATGACGGGCCACTCAGCACCAGCAATGGTCTGCGCCACAATAATAATATGTTTGTCTTTTCCGGCTCGCCCGACCGGTTCACTTGGAAGCTGAAGGGTAAGCGCGAGATATTTGTGCCTTATAACGCCTATAGAGCGAGCCAAAAGGGGCTTGACCCAGAGAAATTATTGACCAAACACCATCTCAATCCATCTTTCCTGCGTTATGAGCTGCATCGGGTTTGGGAAATTGAAGCGGTTGGCAAGCCCGACACCAATCCGGCGCACCAAAGGCGCGTTTTCTTCGCCGATGAGGATAGCTGGATTTTCCTGCATTCCGATTTGTATGATGAAAACGACAAGCTGGTGCGTGTGCATCAGGCCTTCACCAAGAACTATTATGAAAAACCAGCCTGCGTTTTTGAATTTGATGCCATACATGACCTTGATCTGGGACTCTATAATATTGACCACGCGAAATTTGAAGCCGGTCCGGCCAATCTTGATGACCCGAAGGTGGATGCTTCAATTGTCGGATCGCCAGCTTTAAGACGTGCCGTGTCGCGGTAGGCGCCGTAGGTCAAGACCTGCCGATTAATATAGAAAGCGTCAAAGGCTTTCTCGACCCGGCCGAGGGTGCCGCCTTGCAAGAAGCCGTGGCACAAGTGGCACAAGCGGCACAAGGGGAAAACGCCCTGTGTGTCGAGATTGGCAGCTATTGCGGCAAATCGACGGTTTATCTGGGCGTGGTCTGCCAAAAATTCGGCGTACCACTGATTGCCGTTGACCACCATCGCGGCTCGGAAGAAAATCAGCCGGGCGAAGCATATTTTGACCCCGACCTTGATGACGGGGCTGGCGGTATGTCGTCTTTGGACATTTTCCGCGCGACGCTACGCCGCGCTGGTCTTGAAGACACGGTCGTGCCGATAGTGGCCAGTTCAGCTTTGGCCGTGCGCGTGATAGGCGAGCCTCTGGGATTTGTGTTTATTGATGGCGGCCATTCCATGGAGGCCGCATTGGCCGATTATCGAAATTGGGGGGCGCGGGTGATGCGCGGCGGTTTGTTGGCGATACATGATGTCTTTCCCGACCCGGCCGATGGCGGGCGGCCGCCCTATGAGATTTACAAGCTGGCACTGGATAGCGGCCTGTTTGAAGAAATCAATCATGTCAAATCTTTGCGCGTGTTGCGCCGTCTCTCATAAATCGAAGTGAGGACGCCATGCGCCGGTGTTTCGCATTGCACCGCGTCATGCGCCAGCAACACGGCCCCGGCCGTCCAAGCCGGACGCTCAACCGGCCAGAAGACTTTCTCAACAGTCTGCATCCCCATCCAGTAAGCACCGTTTTCATCGCGAAACTGCGCCAGATTGTCCAGCATGGCGGCAGCTTCGTCTTGTCGGTTTTGAACCATCAAGGCGAGTGCCAATTCTGCGGTTTCGGCCACCGTCACCCATGGCTCATCAACCACACACCGACACCCAAAACCCTCTATCACAAACCTGTCCCAGCC
>CAYQFO010000057.1:0-8786 GCA_964416815.1 uncultured Rhodobiaceae bacterium
GGAAGGGGATTTACTGGCGACCACTGAAGCCGTGCAACGACCCCCGAAATTGTGGGGATAGCAAAAGCCCCCCCCCTCAACGAGCGAAGCGGTAGCGCAAACCTTTTAGTGACGGGGGTGTTTGGCGCGCCATTTACGAGGGTCTTCAATCGCTTTCATGCGCCACTGGCCACGGCGTTCTCTTTTGGCTTCGGCCTGCTGCCCACGATAATCATCACCATAGGCGGCAATCGCAAAACCCTCACGCACCAGCCATGCGTTAATATCAACACCATCGGCATAGACCACGCCGACCCACCGGTCATACTTGTCACGCGCATGAAGCAACACCTCAACCTGTTTGCCGCCTATCCTTTTAATCAACTGACTTTTGACATAACTGCCATAATCTATTTGAGTTCCATTCCACAACGTCGCCGATTGCCCAAACTCTGGCGCATCAATGCCATACAACCGCACTTTGTGTGACCCGATAAGCATCCCGTCTCCATCATTCACATAGACCCGACCCGATATGACATCGCCTATAGAAGGCGACTCAACATCCCCCGCGCGGTTCATAAACACGCCAATAAACAGCAGAGCAAGTGCCAGAGTAATTACAATAACAAGTTCAAAAGAAAGCAGCAATTTCAGCACCCTATTTCAGTCTCGTGCAAAAACTTTGGATGCGCCGACAAGCCTCAGTCAAATTTTCATCCGAGGTCGCATAGGAAATGCGGAAATACGGCGACAGACCAAAAGCGCTCCCATGCACCACCGCCACCCCTTCGGCCTCCAACAATGCGGTGGCAAAAGCTTCATCGCTGTCAATTAACATGCCGCCCTTACCACCGATAGAGGGCGCGGTTTTGCCGATACACCCGGCGCATGACGGATAGACATAAAACGCCCCTTCCGGCTTGAGGCACTCGATACCCTCCGCCGCGTTCAGCATCTCCACCACCAAATCCCGACGACGCTTGAAGGTGGCATTATGGACGGCGATGAAATCTTGCTGGCCACTCAGCGCCTCCACCGCCGCCCACTGGCTTATCGACGTCGGGTTCGACGTGGACTGCGACTGAATTTTGCCCATCGCCTTAATCAATTCAACCGGTCCGGCGCAATAGCCGATGCGCCAGCCCGTCATGCAATAGGCTTTTGACACACCGTTCATGGTCAGCGTGCGCTCATAAAGCTGCGGCTCAACCTGCGCCGGGGTGGCAAAAACGAAATTGTCATAAACCAAATGCTCATACATATCGTCGGTCAAAACCCACACCTGCGGATATTTCACCAGCACATCGGTCAGTTTTTTCAATTCATCTGCGCTATAGGCCGCCCCCGACGGATTGCTCGGCGAGTTGAAAATAAACCATTTGGTCTTCTCGCAAATCGCCGCTTCCAAATCATCCGGCTGCAATTTGAAACCATGCGCAGGGTGCGTGGCCACCGCGACCGGCGTGCCACCCGCCAGATTGACAATATCTGGATAGCTGACCCAATAGGGTGCCGGAATAACCACCTCATCGCCGGGGTTGAGCGTCGCCATCATGGCGTCATAAATCACCGGCTTGCCGCCCGGGGCCACAAAACATTGCGCCGGTTCGTAAACCAGCCCGTTATCGCGCTTGAATTTGGCGCAAATCGCCTGTTTCAATTCATCAATGCCGGTAACGGCCGTATATTTCGTTTCGCCGCGCTGAATGGCCTCAATCGCAGCTTGCTTGATATTGTCCGGCGTATCGAAATCCGGCTCGCCCGCGCCCAGACCTATCACATCGCGACCGGCGGCGCGTAATTGTCGTGCCTTTTCCGTCACCGCCATGGTGGCCGATGGCTTCACACGCGACAAAGATTCTGCAAGAAAAGACGACATGGCCGCGCCAAGATACGCCGCCGCCTGACCAAAAACAAGCTTATCGTGACTGAAAATCAATCACAAAAATGACCATCGGCAATAGGACAAGCCAACCATTCACAGCCCACCAAAGCAGGTCGAATGCACCGGTAACACTCCAGAAAGAAATCGCCATCAGACCGGCACACAGCATCAGGGTGAGCGAAATCGTGTTTAACTGACCACGCGTTGAAGATTGTAGCGGCAGCGTCATGGCGGCCAAGCCAAGCACCGAAAAGGCGATGTCAATCGGCAAGAAAGAGAGATTCCACGCCACAATAAGCGGGTTGCCATAATCGGAATACATATATTCCGGCGGCACCTGCGCGATGCCCGCATAGGCCATAAAAATAATCAACCAATAGAGCAACATGCCGACATCGGTTATCAGAACGAACCGTTTTTCTATGCGACCCAGCGTCATTTGTTAATGCTATGCGCAAACACCAGCATTGGCAAGAAATTTGCCAATAGGTGACTTTTCACTGCAAAACGCTCTATATTTGAGCCATGTCGGAAGAACAGCAAAACCTTACAAGTCTTACCGGGCGTGGCGAATTGGCGCCAGTGCCAGAGCCGGGACTGAGCGAAGCACAAATGGCGTATTTTCTGCCCAATCGTCCGCAGCGACCTGAAAAAACCGAAGGTGGACGGGATTTCAAATTTGTCGCTGATTTCAAACCGGCAGGCGACCAACCGCAAGCAATTAAGCAATTGCTGGCCGGTATCAAGGGCGGCGAACGCGACCAAGTACTGCTCGGCGTAACCGGTTCGGGCAAGACTTTCACCATGGCGCAAATTATTCAACGCACACAGCGACCGGCACTGGTGCTGGCCCCAAACAAAACATTGGCGGCGCAACTTTATGGCGAGTTCAAGAGCTTTTTTCCGGATAATGCGGTTGAGTATTTTGTTTCTTATTATGACTATTACCAGCCCGAAGCCTATGTACCACGCACCGATACTTATATTGAAAAGGAAAGCAATATCAATGAGCAGATTGACCGCATGCGCCATTCGGCAACGCGGGCGCTGTTGGAGCGCGATGATGTGATTATCGTTGCCTCGGTGTCGTGCATTTACGGCATTGGTTCGGTGGAAAGCTATTCCAACATGACATTGGATTTGGCCAAAGGCATGAGCATTGGCCGCCAGCAACTGCTGACGGATTTGGTCGCCCTGCAATATAGTCGCAATAATATGGGCTTTGCGCGCGGCGATTTTCGGGTGCAGGGCGATGTTATTGATATTTTTCCGGCGCATTATGAAGATCGCGCTTGGCGGGTTGAACTGTTCGGCGATGAGATTGACGGGTTGGTCGAATTTGACCCGCTCACCGGCGAAAGTGCGGCCACATTGGAGCAGGTGCGTATCTATGCCAATTCGCATTATGTCACGCCGCGCCCGACACTGAAACAGGCCATGGTGGCGATTGAAAAAGAGTTGAAAACACGGCTGAAAGAATTTGAAGCCGCTGGTCACTTGCTGGAAGCCCAAAGGCTGGAACAACGCACGCATTTCGACCTTGAAATGATGCACGCCACTGGTTCATGCGCTGGCATTGAAAATTATTCGCGCTATCTGACCGGCCGCAAGCCGGGCGAACCGCCGCCGACTTTGTTTGAATATCTGCCTGAAAACGCACTGGTGTTCACCGATGAAAGCCATGTGACCGTACCACAAATCGGCGGCATGTTTCGCGGCGACTTTAAGCGCAAATCAACATTGGCCGCGCATGGATTCCGCTTGCCGTCATGCGTCGACAATCGGCCGATGAAATTTGAAGAGTGGGATGTCATACGCCCACAAACCGTACATGTATCGGCCACGCCCGGCGCGTGGGAGATGACGCGCACACAAGGTGTGTTTGTCGAGCAACTTATTCGCCCGACCGGCCTTATCGACCCGCAAACAGAAATCCGCCCGGCCTCCACTCAGGTGGATGATTTGATTGGTGAATGCCGCGAAATGGCCAAACGCAACCATCGCGTGCTGGTGACAACGCTGACCAAAAAAATGGCCGAAGACCTGACCGAATATATGCACGAACAAGGCTTGCGCGTGCGCTATATGCACTCTGATATTGAAACGCTGGAGCGGATTGAAATTGTCCGCGATTTACGCCTTGGCGCATTTGATATTCTAATCGGCATTAACCTGTTGCGCGAGGGGTTGGATATTCCCGAATGTGCGCTGGTCGCCATTCTTGACGCCGACAAAGAGGGCTTTTTGCGCTCGGAAACATCGCTGGTGCAGACCATTGGCCGCGCCGCGCGCAATGCCGAAGGCCGGGTTTTGCTTTATGCCGACCGCATGACTGGCTCGTTGGAACGCGCCTTGGCCGAAACCGGTCGCCGCCGCGAAAAACAACTCGCGCATAATAAGAAGCACAAAATCACACCAGCGACCATTCGCAAAAATATCGCCGATATTATGGAGGGCACTGCCGAACGACAGGGGAATACTGCCCCCGGCCCCTATCGCGTGCAAGACGGCATGGCCGAAGAACAAGCACCCCTGCTGGGCAATAATCTGTCCAGCCACATTAAAGGGCTGGAAACGCAAATGCACCAAGCCGCCGCCGACCTCGAATTTGAAACGGCAGCGCATCTGCGCTATGAAATAAAACGCTTGCAGGAGACCGAGTTGGTGCTGGCCGATGACCCTTTTGCGCGCCAGTCAGAGATTGACACACAAGTCGCCACCAAGAGCGGCAAAGCAGCCAAAGCCACTCCGCGTAAGCGGCGACGTCGGCGCAAAGGTCACTAAGGAGTCATTGTATGCTCGCCTCTAGCCAACAAGCCGACCACAAAACTGTGCTGATTACCGGTGCTGCCAAACGCATTGGTCGCGCGTTGAGCTTGGCACTGGCCGAGGATGGTTGGGCGGTGGCGGTGCATTATAATGCTTCGGCAGAGGACGCCGAAAAACTGGTCGGCGAAATCACACAAGCCGACGGCACGGCGATTGCTTTACAGGCCGATTTGGCCGATGCCCACGCCGTGGAAAATTTACTGCCGCAAGCCATCGAAGCACTGGGGCCGATGACGGCACTGATTAACAATGCGTCACGCTTTGAACCTGACTCGGCGGATGACTTTACGATTGACGACTGGAACGCACATGTTGACATCAATTTGCGCGCTCCGGCTTTGCTGATGCGCGATTTTTCCCAGCAAAATTATTGGCAACAAGACCGGCAATATGATGGCTGTATTATCAATCTGAGCGACCAGCGTGTGCTTCGCCCGGTACCGGATTTCATCAGCTATAGCGTGTCGAAAGCGGGACTCTCTGCCTTGACCATAAGTTTCGCGCAAAGTTTGGCAGCCAAGCATATTCGCGTCAATGCCATTGCGCCGGGGCCGACCCTGCCCAGTGGCCGCCAAAGCAAAGCCAATTTTGACAAGCAAAGCGCGCTGGTGCCCTTGCGGCATGGCGCATCACCCGATGACATTGTGCGCGCGGCGCGTTATTTACTGGCCTCGCCCGCCGTTACTGGTCAAACATTGACGGTTGATGGCGGCCAGCATATTGCTTGGCAAACGCCCGATGTAACCGAAACCAAGGAATAGTGATGAACCGGCAAACACCGACTGAACAAAAATTCTATGCCGACACAAGCAAGGGTTTGCGTCATGTATTTGTGCAGAACCTAACCCTACAGGCGAGGGTCGGTATTCACCCACATGAACGCGCCGCAACGCAGCCCTTGACCATCAGCCTTGATGCGACCGTCGCGGAAACGACAGACACGCCGGAAACAATTGAAGAAATCGTGTGTTATGAAAGCCTCATCGCCCAGATAAAAAAAATTATTGATACGCAACATTATGATTTGCTTGAGACGCTGGCCGACACAATCGCTAACCTGCTGATGGTTGATACGCGTATTGTTAGAATGCGGATACGCTTGGGCAAACCACAAGCTATTGCCGAAGCAGAAAATGTCGGCATTGAAATTGAAAAAGTGGCGCATTGACCAGCATAACGCCCAGCAAAGTTGCGATAAATGCTGGTTTCGGGTGCAGGTTTTTTCACTATCATTCTGAAAACACTTATTTTTTTCACAAAGCAGCATTTTTTCACAAGCGTCTGCAAAAAAATTACAATTTTATAAAGTTTAAAAATCACTCTGAAAAAAAATAATTTTATTATCTTGATTTATTTTTTTATCATAAAATCAAAAGCTTAATACAAGTGCCTGTTTTTTAGGCAATGCGTGCCAGAGTCTTAAGAATCAATAACTTGGCTCTCAAATCAAATTTTTCTACACAAACTTATCCACAGAACCCGTGGGTATTTTTTCTATCATTTTTCATGCTAAATTGACTCTATGCCAGACAAAATACGGCCTGACGACGATGAGCGATAACGCCAAATCTGACAGCGATGTGCTAAAGGGCGTTGCGCTGATTAAAACCAAAGTAGCGACCCTGCCGGGTGCCCCCGGCGTTTACCGCATGATAGATACCGATAGCAAAGTTCTGTATGTCGGTAAGGCGAAGAATTTGCGCAATCGTGTGCGCTCTTATACGCGCGCGAGCGGCCATAATAATCGTATATTGCGAATGATTGATGCCACTTACGATATGGAATTCATCCGCACCGAAACCGAAACCGATGCGCTGCTGCTGGAAGCCAATCTGATTAAAAAACTGAAACCGCGCTTTAATATCCTGCTGCGCGACGATAAAAGTTTTCCTTATATTTTGTTGGCCGAAGATCATCCGATACCACAGCTTTACAAACATCGTGGCGCACAAAAACGCCCCGGGTCTTACTTCGGACCGTTTGCCTCGGCGCAGGCGGTGGACCGTACGCTCAACACATTGCAGCGCGCATTTTTGCTACGCTCATGCTCTGACAATGTTTATAACAACCGCACACGCCCGTGCCTGCTTTATCAAATCAAACGCTGCGCCGCGCCTTGCACCGGCGAGATTTCGTCAGAAAATTATGCCGCGCTGGTGGATGAAGCGCGTGATTTTCTGAACGGCGACAGCCGCAAAGTGCAACAGGGTTTGGTGAAGAAAATGCAAGCCGCCGGCGAAGCCCTTGATTTTGAAACCGCCGCCACCGCCCGTGACCGTATCCACGCCCTCACCTATGTGCAACAGGAAACCGGCATTAACATTGGTGGCATTGCTGAAGCCGATATTATCGCCATTGACAAGCAAGGTGGTCAATCGTGCGTGCAGGTGTTTTTTATCCGCGCCGGACACAGCCTCGGCAATCGCGCTTATTTTCCGCGCCATGAGCGCGACCAAGACACCGCCGAAGTGCTGGAAGCCTTTATCGGACAATTTTACGATAACCGCCCGGCCCCCAAGCAGATTTTTCTGAGCCATAAGGTGGAAAATCGTGCCTTATTGAGCGAAGCACTTGGCTTGCGCATGGGACATAAGGTCAAATTGCTTGTGCCGCAGCGCGGCAATAAACAAGCCTTGGTCGACCATGCCATGCAAAATGCCCGCGAGGCATTGGCGCGCCATATTGGTGAAAAAGCCGGACAACACCGCCTGCTGACAGAAGTGGCGACAGTGTTCAACCTTGACGCGCCACCGCAACGAATTGAAGTTTTTGATAACAGTCATTTGCAAGGCACCAATCAACTGGGTGCCATGATTGTCGCCGGACCGGACGGCTTTATGAAAAACCAATATCGCAAATTCAACATCAAAGACCCAAGCACCAAACCCGGTGATGATTATGCCATGATGGCCGAAGTCTTTACCCGACGCTATGGTCGGCTGGTGCGCGAGCAGACACGTGGTACGGCGCAATGGCCGGATTTGATTTTAGTCGACGGCGGACGCGGCCAACTTAATACGACGCACGCGGTCATGCAGAATTTGGGGTTGGCCGACATCCCCTTGGTTGGCATCGCCAAAGGCCCCGACCGCGACGCCGGACGCGAACGGTTTTTTATGCAAAACCGCGATGATTTCATGCTGCCGCATGATTCACCGGTCTTGTATTATCTGCAACGCCTGCGCGACGAGGCGCATCGATTTGCCATTGCTGGGCATCAGGCGAGACGGCACAAAGATATACGGCGCAATCGGCTGGATGCGATTGAAGGCATTGGTGGCAAGCGCAAGCGGCAATTACTGCATCATTTCGGTTCGGCGCATGCGGTGGAACGCGCCGCTCTGGCCGAGCTGGAAAAAGTTGAAGGAATAAGTGCAAAAATGGCGCGACGCATTTATAATCATTTCCATGAGACTTCCAGCTGACCCTTCAAAATTTATGCGGCACTTGCCGAATTATCTGACGCTGTTTCGCATCGCGATGATACTGGCACTTTATGTTTGCTTTCAGGTGCCGGGGCATTTCGGCGATTGGTTGACCTTTGGGGTTTTTGCCGTGGCTGCCACAACCGATTTTTTTGATGGCTGGCTGGCGCGTCGGCTTGATGTGCAATCGGGCTTTGGGCGGATGCTTGACCCGATTGCCGACAAGCTGATGGTGGCCGCCAGTCTACTGCTTTTGGTGGCGGGCGATATTATTCAAGACCTGCACGTCATTGCGGCACTGATTATTCTGTGCCGCGAAATTCTGGTGTCGGGCCTGCGTGAGTTTTTGATGGAACTGCGCGTGAGACTGCCGGTTTCAGTATTGGCCAAATATAAAACCGTTATTCAAATCCTTGCCATCGGCTTTTTGCTCAGCCATGAGGGCGGTGCGGCGGTGCTTGCCGATGCGCATTTTATCGGTCTGACCCTGCTCTGGATAGCCGCTGCCTTGACCCTCCTGACCGGCTATGATTATGTCCGCCAAGGGTTTTCTCACGCCGATTGGAATAAGTAGAGATTAAGCTACGCCGAGCTTTCTTTGTAACGAAGTGCTGGAAGTGGTGTATTGGAAAACCGATTTTTGCTCAGGATAAACCCGCTTAAAA
>CAYQFO010000058.1:0-6513 GCA_964416815.1 uncultured Rhodobiaceae bacterium
AGAAGGCACCGATTGGGACGCAGCACTTGCCTATTGGCAGACGTTGAAATCGGATGCTGATGCGCGCTTTGAGCATGAAATAACCATTGATGTGGCCAATCTGCCGCCTTTGGTGACGTGGGGTACCAGCCCGCAAGATGTGGTGTCGATTGCGGGTAAAGTGCCGGATCCGGCGGATATTAAAGACGCCGCCCGCCGCCGCGCCACCGAGCGGGCGCTGGACTATATGGGGCTGGCCGCCAATACACCGATGCAGGAGGTTAAAATTGACCGCGTTTTTATCGGCTCGTGCACCAATAGTCGCATTGAAGATTTACGTGCCGCCGCCGCCATCGTCAAGGGACGCAAAGTCGCCGCCGCCGTGTCGGCCATGGTGGTGCCGGGGTCGGGCTTGGTGAAGCAACAGGCCGAAAACGAGGGCTTGGATAAAATTTTCACCGAAGCCGGTTTTGAGTGGCGGGCGCCGGGGTGTTCGATGTGTCTGGCGATGAATGCCGACAAGCTGGCGGCGGGCGAGCGGTGTGCGTCGACGTCAAACCGCAATTTTGAAGGCCGTCAAGGGCGCGGCGGACGCACGCATTTAGTCTCGCCAGCCATGGCGGCGGCGGCGGCCGTCAGCGGGCATTTTGTCGATATTCGTGAATTTGAAGAGGGGCTTTAAGAGCGATGCAAAAATTTACCAAGCTGACTGGCATTGCTGCGCCGCTCAATATGATAAATGTGGATACGGATATGATTATCCCGAAGCAGTTTTTGAAAACCATTCAGCGCGACGGGCTGGGCAAAAATCTGTTTGACGAAATGCGCTATGGCGATGACGGCAAGGAGATTGCCGATTTTGTGCTAAATAAACCGGCCTATCGCAAGGCTGAAATTTTGGTGGCCGGTGATAATTTTGGCTGCGGTTCCAGCCGTGAGCATGCGCCTTGGGCGTTGCTGGATTTTGGTATGCGCTGTGTTATTGCGCCGAGTTTTGCCGATATTTTCTACAATAATTGCTTCAAAAACGGCATTTTGCCGATTACTCTGCCGCCCGAAGAAATTGACAAATTGCTCGATGATGCCGAACGCGGCGCCAATGCGACGCTGACCATTGACCTTGAAACCCAGACGATTAGCGGCCCCGATGGCGGCACGATTGCTTTTGAAATTGATGCCTTCCGCAAACACTGCCTCACAGAAGGGCTGGATGATATTGCTCTGAGCTTGCAAAAGGTCGATAAAATTGACGCTTATGAAAGCGGTCTCGCCAATCAGCCTTGGCGATAATGTGAAGAGTCACTCAATGGAAAAAATTCTGATATTGCCCGGCGACGGCATCGGCCCGGAAGTCATGGGTGAAGTGCGTCGCGTGATTGATTGGTTCGGCACCCATCGCGGTTTTGAGGCGCAGGTTGAAGAAGGGCTTGTCGGCGGGTGTGCCTATGAGGCGCATGGGGCGGCGATTTGTGACGCAACCATGCAAAAAGCACGAAAGGCAGATGCCGTTTTGCTGGGCGCGGTCGGCGGCCCGCAATGGGATAATGTGCCTTACGCGGCGCGCCCTGAAGCGGGTCTGTTACGCTTGCGCGCTGAGCTTGAGCTGTTTGCCAATTTGCGTCCGGCGATTTGCTTTGCCGCGCTGGCCGATGCCTCAACGTTGAAACGCGAAATTGTCGAAGGCCTCGATATTATGATTGTGCGCGAGCTGACTGGCGGGGTTTATTTTGGTGAACCGCGCGGCATTGAAGAGCTTGGCAATGGGCAACGCCGTGGCGTCAACACGCAAGTCTATGAAACTTACGAGATTGAACGCATCGCCCGTGTCGCCGGTGATTTGGCCATGAAGCGCAATAAGCGGTTGGCCTCGGCAGAAAAACGCAATGTGATGGAATCAGGGCTACTATGGCATGAGGAAGTCACCCGCATTATCGGCGCGGAGTTTCCCGAAGTCGAACTGGAACATGTGCTGGCCGATAATTGCGCCATGCAGCTTGTGCGCAATCCCAAGCAATATGATGTGCTGGTGACGGATAATCTGTTTGGCGATATTTTGTCTGATATTGCCGCCATGTTGACCGGTTCGTTGGGGATGTTGCCCTCGGCTTCGCTGGGTGCGCCGGACCCTGAAACTGGTCGCGCACGCGCCATGTATGAGCCAGTGCATGGTGCTGCCCCCGATATTGCCGGTCAAGGGCTGGCCAATCCGATTGCTGCGATTCTGTCTTTTGCCATGGCACTGCGCTATAGTTTTGAACGCGGCCAAGATGCCGATTTGCTGGAAGGGGCGGTGACGCAAGTGCTGAATGAGGGGTTGCGCACAAGCGATATTATGCAGCCCACCATGACTGAGACCGACACAAGCGGCATGGGTGACGCGGTGCTGGCCGCACTTGACAGAGCAGGAGGCTGACGAGGCTGACATGGAACATAAGAGATATGTTATCGCCATTGCTGGTGCAACGGGCAATGTCGGGCGCGAAATGCTCAATATCTTGGCCGAGCGCGACTTTCCGGTGGCTGCAGTGCATGCTTTGGCTTCGCGGCGCAGTCAAGGCCGCGAGATAAGCTTTGGCGACAAAACGCTGAAAGTTTCTGCCCTTGAGCATTATGACTGGTCAAAAACCGATATTGCTTTATTTGCCTGCGGCTCTGAGGCGGCCAAGAAATATGCGCCCGAAGCCGCCGCCGCTGGTTGCGTGGTGATTGACAATTCATCGTTGTTTCGTTTGGACGAAAATGTGCCGCTGATTGTGCCAGAGGTAAACCCTGAGGCTTTGGCCAGTTTTGGCGCACGCAATATCATCGCCAATCCGAATTGCTCAACGGCACAATTGGTGCTGGCACTGAAGCCCTTGCACGATATTGCACCCATCAAACGTGTGGTTGTGGCGACTTATCAATCGGTCTCCGGCGCTGGCAATGCAGCGATGGATGAATTATTCACCCAGACGCGCGGTATTTTTGTCAATGATGAAATGGTGCGGGAAAATTTCACCAAACAAATCGCCTTTAATGTCATCCCGCATATTGACGCGTTTATGAAAGACGGGAGCACCAAGGAAGAATGGAAAATGACCATGGAGACGAAAAAAATCATCTCTCCGGACATTGACCTGACGGCGACTTGTGTGCGCGTGCCGGTTTTTGTCGGCCATTCGGAGGCGGTGAATATCGAATTTGAAAAGCCAGTGACGGTAAAACAAGCGCGCACCGCGCTGGATGATTTTGACGGCGTGCTGGTTGTTGATAGGCGCGAAGATGAAGGCTATGTCACGCCGGTCGAATCGGTTGGCGAATATGAAGTTTTTGTCTCGCGCCTGCGGGCAGACCCGAGCGCGCCGCATGCGCTGAACCTATGGGTGGTATCGGACAATCTCCGCAAAGGGGCGGCCCTCAATGCCGTGCAGATTGCTGAATTGCTGGTCGAAAAATATCTTACGAGCCCACGTAAATCTTCTGCTGCACCGGCACTGACAAGTTAATCACCCCATGCGGCAGGCTGTCGGCAGACTGATTTTCGGCAGCCATATCTGCCAGCGTGGCACAGGCAATGCCCAGCGCGTTGGGGTTGTTTTGCAATGTTAGCCCCAGATAAAGAGCTGAAAATAAATCGCCCATGCCGTGGGGGGCGTTAGGGGTTGCGGCGGTTTCGCAACGTGCGACCTGTTCACCAATGGACAGCGTGGCGATGCGCCCTTTGGGTGCTGGTGCCGAGGTGACAATGACTTGCGCCACGCCAAGTGCGCGGGCGGCGGCCACAATTTTATCAGTGTCGGCACACGCGCCGCCGCTCAGATAAGATAATTCAAAATGATTGGGTGTGATAATATCCGCTTGCGGCAATAAAAGCTCGCGCACGCTTGCGGCCACTTCTTGCGGAATATAAAGCTGGTCATTATCGCCACAAATCGGGTCGCAACAATAAACCAATTCCGGCCGGTCAGCTTTCAGCATGGCCACGATGTCGGCGGTGGTGGAAACATGGGCGAGGCTTGGCATATAGCCGCTCAAAATAGCGGCCAAATTGTCAAGCGCACCGGCCTCATGCAACCAGTGCACGATATCGCTGATTTCTTGCACTGCAATCGGGCCACCGGCGACATCATCCATAGCCGGATAAGCGACCGGATGCGCGGCCAATAAAGTGGTCGGCAGGGTCACGCACCCAACCCCAACAGCGCGAAGGCCGGGCAGAATGGCTTTTAAGCCGACAAACCCACTGACGGGCAGGCTTGAAATGGTCAAGACACTGCCAGTTTTATCGTCCATCGCTCACTTCTTTTTTAACATTTACTTGGCAAACATATTACGTTATGGGGGAAGAATGCAAATTCTACTATCATAACACCAGTGATATTTTGGTGGAATTGGCAGATATTAAGTGATTGAAGAAATGACTTGGGTTTATCGTTCATAACCACTCAGCCCTTAGCGACTCGCCCATTTTTATCGTGGCTCTTTTATCGTGGCACCGTCATATTATCATAGATTGAGGGGGGCGTTTTGACACAGACAGATAAAAACATTCGCCCGCGTCGCAGTGCGCTTTATATGCCCGGGGCCAATGTCCGTGCGCTGGAAAAAGCCCGCACATTGGAAGCCGATTGTTTGATATTGGATTTGGAAGATTCGGTGGCCCCCGAGGCCAAGCCCATGGCACGGACGCAGATTTGCACAGCATTGCGCGAAGGTGGCTATGGCGGGCGCGAATTGGTGGTGCGCGTGAACGCCCTTGCGAGCGAATGGAGAGCGGATGATTTGGCCGCGCTCGCCAAGCTGGACAAGCCCACGCGCCCCGATGCTGTGTTGGTCCCGAAAATTTCAACAGCTGAAGAAATTGATACGATTGTGCCGCATCTGCCGGATGGCGTGGCTTTATGGATAATGGTCGAAACACCGCAAGCGATTTTTAATATCGGCGAATTGGCGGCACGGGCGATAGATACGCCGCTGACTTGTTTTGTCATGGGAACGAATGATTTGGCCAAAGAACTGCACGCCACTGTGCGGCCCGGGCGGGCGGAGGTAATGACGGCTTTGTCGCTGGCCTTACTGGCGGCGCGACAATATGGATTAGTCGCATTGGACGGGGCCTATAATGATATTGCTGATGACACCGGTTTTGCCGCCGAATGTATGCAAGGTGTCAATCTAGGTTTTGACGGCAAGGCATTGATACACCCATCGCAGCTTGCGCCGTGTCATGAGATTTACGGCCCCAGCCCCGAAATGGTGCAAGAAGCGCGCGCCATTATTGCCGCTTTTGATGACCCATCCAATGCCGGTCGAGGTGTATTGAAAGTCAACGGCAAAATGACCGAATTGCTACATGCCGATATGGCGCGGCGCACATTGGCCATTGCCGAGGCGATTGCGGCCAATACTTCGTGAAAAGGGGCTGATGAATTGGCAAGCGTGTCATGGTGGGCTATAAGGGCTTTAGAAATTGCAAGCGTTAGAAATTATAAGAGATTGAGGGCGATTGGGGAGGTATCATGTCTGGGCAAACCAAACCAACGACAGTAGTGCGTCCGCTTTCGCCACATATTCAGATTTATCGCTGGACGCTGACCATGGTGTTGTCGATTCTGCATCGGGCGAGCGGTGTCGCGCTTTATATCGGCACCTTGCTTTTGGTCTGGTGGCTGTTGGCGGCGGCGACGGGTCCGGCGGCCTATGGCCAAGTGCAGGATACGGCCTCGGCTTGGTATGGCCAGCTGATATTATTTGGCTATAGCTGGGCGTTGTTTCACCATATGCTTGGGGGGGTGCGCCATCTCATCTGGGATACAGGGCACGGGTTTGACCCCGACACGGTTGAGATATTGGCATGGATTTCAGCCATATTGCCGTTCATTTTAACGCTGGTGGCATGGGGTACCGCTTATGCCTATATGGGGGCTTTTTAATGGCGGATATGCGAACGCCTTTGTCGCGTGTGCGCGGTCTTGGCTCGGCGCGAAAAGGCACGCATCATTTTTGGATGCAGCGGGTAACGGCCATCGCCAATATCCCATTGACCTTGTTTCTGGTTGCGGCCTTGATCGCCCATGTCGGTGCCGGTCATGTCGAAGTGGTGGATTTTTTGAGCCAACCCATTATTGGCGCGGTCATGTTGCTGCTGATTTTGTCGACCACTTATCATATGCGGCTCGGCCTGCAAGTGGTTATTGAAGATTATGTGAACGTCGAAGCGTTGAAACTGGTGGCACTGATAGCCAATAATTTCTTCGCCATTGCCATTGGTGTTGTTTGCACACTGGCCGTTTTGAAACTGGTTATTGGCCAATAGGGAGAAAGCAATGAGCCGTTACGCGACAGATTATCAATTTGATGTGGTTGTGGTCGGTGCTGGTGGGGCTGGCTTACGCGCGGCACTGGGGTGCGCTGAGCGCGGTCTGAAGACGGCTTGTATCACCAAAGTTTTCCCGACCCGCTCGCACACGGTGGCTGCACAGGGCGGCATTTCGGCTGCCTTGGGCAATATGGGCGAAGATGATTGGCTCTGGCATATGTATGACACGGTGAAGG
>CAYQFO010000058.1:6523-8750 GCA_964416815.1 uncultured Rhodobiaceae bacterium
ATTGGCTGGGCGACCAAGACGCGATTGAATATCTGTGCCGCAATGCCCCCGAAGCCGTGTATGAGCTGGAGCATTTCGGGGTGCCGTTTTCGCGCACTGAGGATGGCAAAATTTATCAACGTCCCTTTGGCGGCATGACCACGAATTTTGGCGAGGGCATTGCCCAGCGCACCTGCGCGGCGGCCGACCGCACCGGCCATGCCATTTTGCACACGCTTTATGGTCAGTCTTTGCGCCATGAGACCGCGTTTTTCATTGAATATTTTGCCCTTGATTTGATGATGGAAAAGGGGCGTTGTCTGGGGGTGACGGCGATGGATATGGCCGACGGCTCGCTGCACCGGTTTCAGGCCAAGCAGACCATTTTGGCGACCGGCGGTTATGGGCGCGCTTATTTTTCGGCCACTTCGGCGCATACATGCACGGGCGATGGGTCGGCCATGGTTATTCGCGCCGGTCTGCCGTTGCAGGATATGGAATTTGTGCAATTTCACCCGACCGGCATATATGGCGCGGGCTGTTTGATTACTGAAGGCTCGCGTGGTGAGGGCGGTATTCTTATCAATTCTGAGGGCGAACGTTTTATGGAGCGTTATGCGCCCTCGGCCAAGGATTTGGCCTCGCGCGATGTGGTGTCGCGCTCGATGACGGTTGAGATTCGCGAAGGGCGCGGTGTGGGGGAGCATAAAGACCATATTTATCTGCACCTTGACCATCTTGACCCGCAAGTGCTGGCCGAGCGTCTGCCGGGCATTTCCGAAAGCGCGCGTATTTTTGCCGGCGTTGATGTGACCAAAGAGCCAATACCGGTGCTGCCGACTGTGCATTATAATATGGGCGGCATTCCGACCAATTATCATGGCGAGGTGCTGGCACCGACGGCCACAGACTCTGAACGCATTGTGGCGGGGCTGATGGCGATTGGCGAGGCGGCATGTGTTTCGGTGCATGGTGCCAATCGTTTGGGGTCAAACTCACTGATTGACCTTGTGGTGTTTGGTCGCGCGGCGGCCGTGCGCTGCGCTGAATTGGTGACGCCGGGGGCGGCGCATCCGGTGCTTGCGGCTGATGCTGGTGAAGAATCCATTGCCCGTCTGGAGCATTTTCGCACAGCAAAGGGCAGCACACCAACGGCTGACTTGCGGCTGGAAATGCAAAAGACCATGCAGGAAAATTGTGCCGTGTTTCGCACTGGCGCGGTGTTGAAGGAAGGGTGTCGGCGGATACAAAAGGTGGTCACGGCGATGGATGATATTGGCATTTCAGACCGCTCGCTGATTTGGAATTCTGACCTGATTGAGACGTTGGAGTTTAACAATCTGATGGTGCAGGCGATTGCCACGGTAGAGGGTGCCAATGCCCGCAAGGAAAGTCGTGGCGGCCATGCGCGCGAGGATTTTCCCAAGCGCAATGACAAAAGCTGGATGAAACACACGCTGGTGCATGTGAATGCCAAGGGCAAAGCCAAAATCAGCTATCGCGGCGTGCATAATTACACGTTGAGCAAAGACGTCAGCTATATCAAGCCGAAAGCACGGGTTTATTAAGGGGAAAGATAATGGTTGAAATTGCACTGCCTGCCAATTCTAAAATCAGTGAAGGGGTGGCTCATAAGGGTAAGGGAAAAATTAAAAATCCGCGCATATTGAAAATTTATCGCTGGAACCCGGATGATACCCAAACCCCGCGCATGGACACTTACACAATCGATGCCGATGATTGCGGGCCGATGGTGCTGGATGCGCTGATAAAGGTGAAAAACGAAATTGACTCGACGCTGACGTTTCGCCGCTCGTGCCGCGAGGGTATTTGCGGCTCTTGCGCGATGAATATTGACGGCCAAAACACGCTGGCCTGCACCCAAGGGCTGGACGAGATAAAGGGCGATGTGAGCATTTATCCGTTGCCGCATATGCCGGTGATAAAGGATTTGGTGCCGGATTTGACCAATTTTTACGCGCAATATGCCTCGATTGAGCCGTGGCTGAAAACCGACACGCCCAAGCCGCAAAAAGAATGGCAGCAATCGCGCCAAGAACGCGAAAAGCTGGACGGGCTGTATGAATGTATTTTATGCGCTTGTTGCACGACCTCTTGCCCAAGCTATTGGTGGAATTCGGATAAATATCTGGGGCCTGCGGTTTTGTTGCAAGCCTATCGCTGGCTGGCCGACAGCCGATAGACTCATATCCATGACAGGTTCCTCTTTTCAACCGAATGTTAGGTG
>CAYQFO010000059.1:0-8629 GCA_964416815.1 uncultured Rhodobiaceae bacterium
ATTTGATACAGTGGCCGAGGCGGTGGCCCAAACCGGTGCCACGGCGAGCGCGATTTATGTGCCGCCCCCTTTTGCGGCGGATGCCATTTTGGAAGCCATTGCGGCTGGTATTGAGCTGGCCGTGTGCATTACCGAAGGTATTCCGGTGATGGATATGGTCAAAGTAAAGCGCGCTTTGAAGGGGTCAAACACGCGGCTGGTCGGGCCAAATTGTCCCGGCGTGATTACGCCGGACGAATGTAAAATCGGCATTATGCCGGCGCATATTCACCGCCGTGGGTCGGTCGGTATTGTATCGCGCTCCGGCACATTGACTTATGAGGCCGTGGCGCAAACAACGGCGGTCGGGCTTGGCCAGTCAAGCTGTATCGGCATTGGTGGCGACCCGGTCAATGGCACTGATTTTATTGATTGTTTGGATATGTTTTTGGGCGATGATGAGACCCAGTCAATTGTCATGATTGGCGAAATTGGCGGCTCGGCCGAAGAAGAAGCTGCCGATTTTCTAAAAGCCTCAAAAGTGAAAAAGCCCGTCGTCGGGTTTATCGCCGGTGTGACGGCGCCGCCCGGGCGGCGTATGGGTCATGCTGGTGCGATTATTTCCGGCGGCAAGGGCGGTGCTGAGGATAAAATAGAAGCCATGCGCACGGCCGGTATCAGCGTATCCCCGTCACCGGCGGCACTTGGGAAAACCTTGGCCGATATTTTGAAATCGTGACAAGCGATATTATTTTTAGGGGGTGGGTCGAGAATGGCTTCCCTTTTGCCGATTTTCGGTTAAACTGGTAGCGTTCAAGGTTCTGACAATCGGGGCGAAGCTGATGTCAACCAATATCCCGCCTTCAGGCAAGCTGCGTGACGACACGCTTTTTGACGGCAGTAATGCCGTTTATCTAGAACATTTATATGCAAGATATAAGGACGGTGATGCGACGCTTGATGCGCGCTGGCAGGCCTATTTTGCTGCCTTGGAAGGTGCTGATAAGGGTGCGGCTCCGGCACCGCATCGGCCAAGCTGGCAGCGCGCCGACTGGCCGCCGCCGGTCAATGGCGCGTGGACGGCGATGCTGGACGGCGATTTTCCGGCCGAAGGCAATTTGCCCGCAAAAAAACAGATTACCGCCAAAGTGCAACAGCGTTTGGTCAATGCTGGTAAAGGGGCTGATGAAAGTGCCATTCGTGCGGCGACGCTCGACAGCGTTCGCGCCATTATGATGATTCGCGCCTATCGGTTTCGCGGCCATTTGGCGGCCAATCTTGACCCGTTGGGCTTGGAACCGCCCGGCACGCATCCGGAGCTTGACCCGACGAGCTATGGGTTCACGCCCGATGATTATGACCGCTCAATTTTCATCGACAATGTTTTGGGGCTGGAAACCGCCACGATAAATGAGATGTTGGCGATTTTGCGCCGCACTTATTGCGGCACGATGGCGGTTGAGTTTATGCATATTTCCAATCAGGAAGAAAAAGCCTGGTTGCAGGAGCGCATGGAAGGCCCGGATAAAGAAATCAGTTTTACGCCGGAGGGCAAAAAGGCGATTTTTCTAAAATTGGTCGAAGCCGAAGGTCTGGAGAAATTTTTCGGTGTCAAATATACCGGCACCAAGCGCTTCGGACTGGATGGCGGGGAGGCGGTTATCCCGGCACTGGAACAAATCATCAAACGTGGTGGCAGTCTTGGTGTGCAAGAAGTGGTCATTGGCATGCCGCATCGTGGGCGGTTGAATGTGCTGACCAATGTGATGGCCAAACCCTTTGTCGCCTTGTTCCACGAATTTAAGGGCGGTTCGGCCAATCCGGATGATATTGAAGGCTCAGGCGATGTCAAATATCACCTTGGCGCCTCTTCTGACCGCGAATTTGACGGCAATGAGGTGCATTTGTCGTTGGCGGCCAATCCGTCGCATCTAGAAGCGGTTGACCCGGTGGTGCTGGGCAAGGCGCGCGCCAAGCAAGATCAGTTCAAAGAAAACCCACGCGCCATGGCCGATCGCCGCACGGTGATACCCTTGCTTTTGCACGGCGATGCCGCTTTTGCAGGGCAAGGCGTTGTAGCGGAATGTTTTGGCCTGTCGGGACTGATTGGCCATAAATCGGGCGGCTCGATTCATTTTATCGTCAATAATCAGATTGGTTTTACCACCAATCCACGCTTTTCGCGTTCCTCGCCTTATCCGTCAGATGTGGCGAAAATGGTGGAAGCGCCGATTTTTCATGTCAATGGCGATGACCCGGAAGCCGTGGTTTATGCTGCCAAAGTGGCCACCGAATTCCGTCAGAAATTTTTGAAGCCAGTTGTCATAGACATGTTCTGCTATCGCCGCTTCGGCCATAATGAGGGCGATGAACCGGCGTTCACCCAGCCTAAAATGTATCGGGTGATTAAAACCCACGACACGGTGGTCAGCAAATATGGCCAGCGATTGATTGATGCAGGCCTGCTGAATGCATCGGAGGTGGAAAAGGCCAAAAGCGATTATCGTGCGTTGCTGGATAAGGCTTTTGAAGACGCCAACAGCTATAAGCCGAATAAGGCCGATTGGCTGGGCGGCAAATGGTCGGGATTGGAGCGCAAAAGCGAAGAATTTGTCCGCGGCGACACTGGCGTTGATATGAGCCTCTTGCAAGAAGTCGGCGCGGGTCTAACGCGTGTGCCGGAGGGCTTTAATCTGCATCGGGGTATCGCCCGCCAACTCAAACCCAAAAATGAAATGATGCAAACCGGTGTGGGCATTGATTGGGCAACGGCTGAAATGTTGGCTTTCGGCACACTTTTGCTGGAAGGCACAACCGTGCGTCTGTCGGGACAAGACAGCGAGCGCGGCACATTTTCGCAACGCCATTCGGCTTGGGTCGACCAGAAAACCGAAGACCACTACAAGCCATTGCAACATATTCGTAAAAAACAGGCGCTGTTTGAGGTGGTCAATTCCATGTTGTCGGAATTTGCTGTGCTTGGTTTTGAATATGGCTATACCTTGGCCGAGCCGAATGCACTGGTGCTGTGGGAAGCGCAGTTTGGTGATTTTGCCAATGGGGCGCAAGTGGTGGTTGACCAATTTATCGCGTCGGGCGAACATAAATGGCTGCGGATGTCCGGCCTTGTGCTGCTATTGCCGCATGGGTATGAGGGGCAAGGGCCGGAGCATAGCTCGGCACGGCTGGAACGTTATTTGCAATTATGCGCGCAAGAAAATATGCAAATTGCCAACTGCACCACGCCGGCCAATTATTTTCATATTCTGCGCCGTCAGATGAAACGCAATTTCCGCAAACCGCTTATTTTGATGACGCCAAAATCGCTCTTGCGCCATAAAAAGTGCGTTTCGACTTTGGACGATATGGCACTCGGGTCGACTTTTCACCGCGTGCTGTGGGATGATATGGATGCGCGGCTCAATGGCGGGTTGAAAAAATCGCAAGACATGCGCCGCGTGGTGATGTGTTCCGGCAAGGTTTATTATGACCTTATTGAAGCGCGCCAAGCCGCCAGTCTGGATGATGTTTATATTATGCGTTTGGAGCAATTATATCCGTTCCCGACCGGTCGTTTGCTGGCCGAACTTGCCGCTTACGCCCATTGTGAAATGCTCTGGTGTCAGGAGGAGCCGCGCAATATGGGTGCCTGGACTTTTGTCGAACCGGAAATCGAATTTGTGCTGCGTGAACTGGATGCCAAACACAAACGCCCGGTCTATGCTGGTCGTGCGGCGGCGGCATCAACGGCCACTGGCCTGATGAGCCGCCATTTGAAACAAAGTAAAGCCCTTTTGTCGGCGGCCTTAAGCGAACCGATTGAAAGCCGCTAAACGGAGAAATTATGACAACTGAAATTCGTGTTCCTGAGCTGGGTGAATCGGTCATCGAGGCCACCATCGCGCAATGGTATAAAAAGCCGGGCGATGCCGTGGCCGTTGACGAGCCGCTTTGCGAACTGGAAACCGATAAGGTCACGGTTGAAGTGCCTGCGCAATCGGCCGGTGTGTTGGCCGAAATTTTGATTGCCGAAGGCGAGACGGTGGAAGTTGGCACATTGCTTGGGTCCATCGGTGAGGGCGATGGCACCCCTGTTAAAGAGGTGCCTGCTGAGACTGATATGCCTGCGGCGGCGGCGGTATCTGCTGCGCCCCCGAAAGATAAAGATAAAGATAAAGATATTGATTTATCGCCTGCCGTGCGCCGCGCGGCAGAAGAGCATCGGCTGGATGCAGCTGCCTTAAAAGCGATTCAAGGCACGGGTAAGGGTGGTCGTTTGATTAAGGAAGATATTTTGAAGGCCGTCAAAAGGCGTGCGCCGGATGCGGTGCCGATGCGGGCGTCTGCCGCGCGTGAGGAACGGGTGCAGATGACGCGTTTGCGCAAAACCATTGCCACCCGTCTAAAAGCATCGCAAAACACGGCGGCGCAACTGACGACTTTCAACGAAGTTGATATAAGCGGCATACTGGCCATACGCGCCGAATATAAGGAATTGTTTGAGCAAAAATATGGTGTGCGTTTGGGTTTTATGAGCTTTTTTGTCCGCGCCTGTGTGACGGCTTTGCGTGAAATTCCGGCCGTTAATGCCGAGATTGATGGCGATGATATTGTTTACAAAAACTATGTCAATATGGGGATTGCCGTTGGCACGCCGAAAGGTCTTGTGGTGCCAGTGATAAAGGATGTGCAGGATATGGGGCTGGTCGATATTGAACGCGCCATTGGTGATTATGGCGAAAAGGCGCGCGACGGCAAGCTGGCGATTGAAGATTTGCAAGGTGGCACGTTCACTATTTCCAATGGCGGGGTTTATGGGTCGTTGATGAGCACACCGATTTTGAACTTGCCGCAATCGGGCGTGTTGGGTATGCATAAAATTCAAGAGCGTCCTGTTGTGGTGGATGGCGCAATAGAAGTGCGCCCGATGATGTATCTGGCACTGTCTTATGACCACCGCATTGTGGACGGCAAAGAGGCGGTAACTTTTCTGGTGCGGCTGAAGGAATCGCTGGAAGCATCCGAACGCATGTTATTGGATATTTAGTGATGAGCAAATCAGGCGACAATAATTTTGATGTGGTGGTGGTCGGCACCGGGCCCGGCGGCTATGTGTGCGCTTTGCGCGCGGCTCAACTGGGCTTAAAAACGGCGTGTATTGACAAGCGCGGCGCCCCCGGCGGCACATGTTTGAACGTCGGGTGCATTCCGTCCAAAGCACTCCTACATGCCTCGCATATGCTGGAAGAAGCCAAACACGCCAAGACCATGGGCATCAATGTTGGCGAGGTGAAAGTCGATTTGAAAAAAATGCTGGCCTATAAGCAGGCCGGCATAGATGGCAATGTGCAAGGCGTGCAATTTCTTTTGAAAAAAAACGGGGTTGAGGAAATCCAAGGCACCGCCAAGCTGACGGCAGCGAACGCGCTGGACGTGACTTTGCTGGCCGGTGGGTCGCGCCGTTTGGTTGCCAAAAACATTGTCATTGCCACCGGTTCGGAAGTGACGCCGCTGCCGGGCGTGGCGATTGATGAAGACCGCATTGTCTCTTCCACTGGTGCCTTGGAATTTAGCAGTGTGCCGAAGCATTTGCTGATTGTCGGGGCTGGTATTATTGGGCTGGAGCTTGGCTCGGTCTGGAGGCGTTTGGGCGCGCAAGTGACGGTGGTTGAGTTTCTTGACCGCATCACCCCCGGCGTGGATGCGGAAGTGGCAAAAAACTTTCAGCGCGTGCTGAAAAAACAAGGGTTCGCGTTCAAGCTGGGGCGCAAGGTGACGGGCATTAAGGCACTCAAAAACGCGGTTAAAGTGACGACGGCAGCAGCACAAGGCACAGGAAAAGAAGAGGTGATAGATGCCGATTACGCGCTGATTGCGGTCGGTCGGCGTCCCTATACTGAAGGGCTGGGGCTTAACGCGTTGGGGGTGATGTGCGATGAAGCCGGTCGGATTAAAACCGACGCGCATTTCAAAACCAATATAGATGGCATTTACGCCATAGGCGATGTGATTACCGGGCCGATGCTGGCGCATAAGGCGGAAGATGAGGGCGTGGCACTGGCCGAGCATTTGGCGGGTAAGGTATCGCACGTTAATTACAATGTCATTCCGGGGGTGATTTACACCGCACCGGAAGTCGCATGGGTTGGCCGCACGGAAGAAGAATTGAAACAAGCGGGGGTTGATTTTCGGGTCGGCAAATTTCCGTTTATGGCCAATGGTCGCGCCAAGGTAAACGGCACGACCGAGGGTTTTGTGAAAATTCTGGCCGATGCGGCCAGCGACCGCGTTTTGGGGGTTCATATTTTGGGGGCGAATGCCGGTGATATGATTGCCGAGGCGGCGGTGGCGATGGAATTTTCGGCCAGCGCGGAAGATATTGCGCGCACCTGCCACGCGCACCCGACTTTGACCGAGGCGGTGAAAGAGGCGGCACTGGCTGTCGATAAGCGGGCGTTGCATATGTAGAGTTGGAATGGGAGTGGTTTTCTTTACTTTTCTTTACAATCAAGTCTTTTGCACAACCACAATATACTCATTGGTTATAGTAGCAGATTTTACGCCCACAGAGTTGGTTGGGCTGTTTTGTGACGGCATTCGTTTGTTGGGAATGCTTCTGATATGGGTCGTTACATACTGGAAGCCATACGTCTCAAAAATCTCTCGTGTAATTTCGTCCGTCGGTAATTTCGTGTCTTTAACGCGCCGATTACCGACCACATAGCACACATGGCCGCCCGTTTTTATTTTCTTGGCTACATTTTTTATGGATTTGGCATAATCAGCATAAAAACTGAAAACATCACGGGCGCGTTTTGTGTCCTTTGCCTCAATTTGTCTTGTGGTTTTATCCAATGAGGAGAAGCCCGTTGTTTCAATGTCTTTCGGTTTGCCGCCCATAAGTTTGTTGTCAATTTGGGCGGCATCCTCGAAACCCAGCCATTGATTGGCCAAGCGGGAAAATTGTCCATAGGCAACCGTTGTTCGACTGTCGCCATAGGGGGGTGAAGTTACAACAAGGTCAATGGACTCATTTGCTACTACGCCAAGACCATTTGTCGAATTGCCGTTATATACCTTGGCACCCGCATCCGTTCTTGCCATTTTTGAGGAAAACGCAGCAAGCCCCTGACGGTTTCGCGTGAGTTTTAAAACAAAAATACCCCAAACATCCGGTTCAAACTTGTCGATTTGTTCTTGTGTTATTCGGTAGAGTTTGAATTCATTGTTTCTCGTCAGGCTTACATCCCGAACTGTTTCACTGAAAGCAACTTTGAAGAAATCTTTTGATTGCCGGTTTTTCATGCGGTCAATAAAGCCTTTGATGAAAGCCAGTTTTTCCTTCGTCTCTTTCTTGAACCAAAAATCTATATTTTTGAAATCCGGGCATATCAGGGCGGATTGTTTCGGAGAACTGAAATTTTGGGAAAAAGACAGATTGTTAAACTCATGCAGATAACAGTCTAAAATTTGAGTGTTAATCTTTGATGTTTTGGTTTTGGCAATGAGGCAAGCCAATGGGTTCAAATCCATACCGAACGCGTTTATGCCTTTTAAGTTAGCTTCGACCAATGATGTTCCCGTGCCGCAATAAGGATCCAGTAAATTTCCGGCACTTCGCCCATACATATCAATGAGGCGATGGGCAATTTGTGGAATCATCATTGCGGGATAGTTATGATAGCAATGGGTATAAGCCTTTGTATCGGCGGCCTTAAAATCCCATGAACTGTCTATCGGCATTTCACCCATGCTGTTACCGTTTACAAATCCTTTATATTCTTAAAAAGAAGTGGCAGTTTTTCTTCTTTGATGCCGACGACCGTTCCATGGTTGCCAGCAGATGTGGTTCCCTTCTCATAAAGTCTCAAATCAACCGTTAGAATGCCTGATTTGAAAAGATCTACCAATAGGTCGCCGGAAGTGTCTGACATTAACTGAGCTCTATAAAAGTGAAAATGCTCAATGCCATCTCTTAACTCGCAACGAGCTGATACGAAAAGAAGTGACGGGATTTTCTGCTCAAATTTCTTTGCGACTTCTTCAACCGGCCATTGAACAATTATTTGTCCGTTGCAATGTTGAACGCAAATAGTCGTTTCGTCGTCAGTTAGTGACAAAAACAAACCTACACTATTCGGCGTCGGTGAGACTGTATAATACATACCCAAGCGCCCGTTTTTGTCGTGGCTACCATACTTCCTAATGGCTTCCATTGTGTCCATTTTCCACGCTTTTTTGTTGAAGGTGAAAAGTGTTATCATACTTGAGGAGCCGTCGCGGTGTGCTTTGATTTCAACATTTTCAATATCGGGCAATGCCAAATTGTTTTCTTTCAGTCCTAAAAGGGTCTCGAAAGTATATCCAACGCCTGTCGGCCCCTTCCTCTTTGTTTTTACAAAGTTTTGTTTTTTGATATTCGCAAAGGCGTTTTCGAATGTCTTCAAATCCACGGTAAGCTCTCGTGATGTTTTCCAGAACTTTCAGATTACCCGATTCGACGTCAAATCGGGTAATCTGATGCGATTTGGTTTAGAAAAAATGTGGACTCTGTTTACGCTCCCCACGCCCTCAAAAGCACGAGCGCAATGTGGCCTATTTAGCGCGCGGGTGGGTGCGGTCGTAGATCTCGCGCAGATTGGTTGTGTCA
>CAYQFO010000060.1:0-8624 GCA_964416815.1 uncultured Rhodobiaceae bacterium
ATAAAATTGTTGAGCGCAGCGGCCCGGCACACGCGCCGCTTTTTAAGGTGCAAGTTGTTTCTTCACAAGGCGAGGCCGAAAGCGAAGGTAATTCACGCCGCACCGCCGAGCAGCGCGCTACTGCCATTCTGCTAGACAGGCTGGAGGGTGAGGAATGACCTCGCATTGCGGATTTGTTGGCGTTATCGGCCCGCCCAATGTCGGTAAATCAACCTTGGTCAATGCGCTGGTGGGGAGTAAAGTCACCATTGTGACGCCAAAAGCGCAGACCACACGCATGCGTTTGCGCGCTGTGGCAATGCATGGTGACGCGCAACTTATTTTGGTTGATACACCGGGTATTTTTACGCCGCATCGACGCTTTGACCGCGCCATGGTCAATGAGGCTTGGCGCGGCGTGGAAGATGCCGATGAGGTGCTGGTCATGCTGGATGCGGGCAAAATTGATATGCCGGAAACCGCATTGATGCTACAAGGATTGGCGAAGCGGCAAAAACCTGCCTCACTGGTGCTGAATAAAATTGATACGCTCCCGCGTGAAAAACTTTTGGCGCCAGTTAAGGAGATGAATGTGCGGCTGGCATTTCAAGACACGTTTCTGATTTCCGCCCTCAATGGGGATGGTCTTGAACAACTGAAAAACACGATTGGCGCGCGCCTGCCGGAGGGGCCGTGGCTTTATCCCGAAGACCAAGCTGCCGATATTCCTTCACGATTGCTGGCCGCCGAGGTGACACGTGAGCAATTGTTTATGCGTTTGCATCAGGAACTCCCCTATGCGCTGACGGTGGAAAGCGATAAATGGGACACTCAAAAAGATGGTAGCGTACGGATTGAACAGACCGTTTATGTGCGCCGCGAAGGACACAAAGCGATTGTGTTGGGCAAAGCCGGTGGCACCATCAAGATTATTGGCACCGAGGCGCGTAAAGCGTTGGAAGATATTTTTGACTGCCGGGTGCATTTATTCATTTTCGTGAAGCATCGCAAGAATTGGCAGGACGACCCTGAACGCTATCGCGCTCTGGGGTTGGATTATCGGGTGTGATATGGAGTGGACGGCAGATGCACTGGTTTTAAGCCGTCGTCCGCATGGTGAAAGCAGTGCCATTATCAATCTGTTTACCCGTGCGCATGGCCGTTATGGTGGGCTGGTGCGCGGCGGCAATGCGCGACGACTGAAACCGGTTCTGCAAGCCGGTAATATGGTACAGGCGAGCTGGCGGGCGCGATTGTCGGAACATTTGGGTGTGGTGACGGTCGATGCCAAACAGCCTCATGCGGCAGAATCATTGGCCGACCCGCTTAAATTAGCAGCCTTGTCGTCGCTTTGTGCGCTTTTATTGGTGACACCGGAGCGTCATGCTTATCCGCGCCTGTTTGATGTGGTGAAGCTGGTGTTGGATAATCTGGAAGAGGAAAGCGTCTGGCTGCCGCTCATGGTGCGATTTGAAATGGCACTGCTGGAGGAAACCGGCTTCGGGCTTGATTTATCGCGCTGTGCCGCCAATGGAGGAACCAAAGAGTTGACGCATGTGTCGCCGCGTAGCGGTCGCGCCGTTAGCCGCGCGGCGGCCGAACCTTATCTTGACAAATTATTTGCCTTGCCGATGTTTTTGCAACAGGCCACTGCTGATGCTGGTTTGTCTGATATTGTTGATGGTTTTGCTTTGACCGGTCATTTTCTGGAACGGCGTGTTTATGTGCCGAATAATTTAAAAATACCTGCGGCGCGAACGCGCTTGATTGATTTGGTTAGGCGCGCGAATCTGGCATAAACGAGTATGTCTGATGTTTCTGCCATTGATGGACGCTGTGAACCGGTCAGCCTGAAGCGTGCGCTGGAGACGCGCTATTTGGCTTATGCGCTGTCCACCATCACCAATCGGGCGCTGCCGGATGTGCGCGACGGATTGAAACCTGTGCATCGTCGGCTGCTCTATGCGATGCGGCAATTGCGGCTTGATCCCGAACAAGGTTTCAAAAAATCGGCGCGGGTGGTGGGCGATGTGATTGGGCGTTATCATCCGCATGGGGACCAGGCTGTTTATGATGCGTTGGTGCGTTTGGCGCAAGGTTTTGCGGTGCGCTATCCGTTGGTTGATGGGCAGGGAAATTTCGGCAATATCGACGGCGATAATGCTGCCGCCATGCGTTATACCGAAGCGCGGATGACGGAGATTGCCGCTCGTTTGCTGGCTGATATTGACAATGATACGGTTGATTTTCGTACCACTTATGATGGCGAGGATGAAGAGCCGGTGGTGTTACCTGCTGCGTTTCCCAATTTATTGGCCAATGGAGCGACCGGCATTGCTGTTGGTATGGCGACCAATATCCCGCCGCATAATGTTGACGAATTATGCGCCGCCGCATTGCATTTACTCAAATCCCCGAACGCCCGCATTGACACCCTGCTGGAGCATGTGCAGGGGCCGGATTTTCCAACCGGGGGCATTTGTGTGGAAAGTCCGAAGAGCATACGCCAAGCCTATACGACCGGTCGCGGGTCGCTACGTGTGCGGGCGCGTTATGAGCGCGAGCAGTGCGTGCGTGGCACATGGCAGATTGTCATTACCGAAATTCCCTATCAGGTGCAAAAATCGCGTCTGATTGAAAAAATTGCCGAATTGATGCAGGCGCGTGCGCTGCCCATGCTGGAAGATATTCGTGATGAAAGTGCTGAGGATATTCGGATTGTCATTGTGCCGCGCAGTAAAAATCTGGCGCCCGAGCAGGTGATGGCGGTTTTGTATCGCCAGACCGATTTGGAAACGCGTATCTCGCTTAACATGAATGTGCTGGACGCAGACGGTGTGCCGCGTGTGCTGGGCTTGCGTGAGGTGCTCAATCAATGGTTGGCGCATCGCAATCAGGTGTTGGTGCGCAAAAGTCGCCACCGGCTCAACAAAATTGAAGCGCGGTTGGAAATACTGGACGGTTATTTGATAGCCTATCTCAATTTGGATGAAGTCATTCGTATTATCCGCGAAGAAGATGAGCCGCGCGATAAATTGCTGGCGGCCTTCAAGCTGACAGAGGTGCAGGGCGAGGCGATATTGAATATGCGCTTGCGCGCCTTGCGGCGGTTGGAAGAAGACGGCATTCGCGCCGAGCATGCTGAATTGTGCAAGGAAAAGGAAATGCTGGAGGGATTGCTCAAATCAGAGAAAAAGCAACAAGCTCTTATTGCCGACGAGCTGAAGGGTTTACGTAAGCAGTTCGGGCCGAAAACCGAATTGGGGCGGCGATGCACTTCGTTTGCCGAAGTGCCGGAGGACGAGGCACCCGCCTTGGAAATTCTGGTCGAAAAAGAACCGGTGACGGTCATTTGTTCGCAAAAAGGGTGGATACGCACCATGAAAGGGCATGGGGAAAACGGCAGCAAGCTGACTTATAAGGATGGCGACAAGGCTGCTTTTGTGCTGCATGCTCAAACAACCGACAAGCTCATTCTGTTTGCCGGAAATGGCCGCGCTTATACGCTGGATGTGGCCAAATTGCCCGGCGGGCGTGGGGCAGGTGAAGCGGTGCGACTGCTGATTGATTTGCAACCGGCTGAGGAAATTGCCGAGATATTTGTGCATGATGCAAGCCGCAAATTATTGCTTGCCTCGCATATGGGCAATGGCTTTATCGTACCCGAAAGTGAACTGGTAAGCACGCGTAAAGCCGGTAAACAGATTCTCAATCTCAAATTGCCCGATGAAGCAATTGCGTGTGTGCCGGCAATCGGCGACAAAATTGCCGTGCTGGGGGAAAATCGTAAACTTCTGGTGCTTAATCTGGCCGATGTGCCGGAAATGGTGCGCGGCAAAGGTGTGCGTTTGCAACGCTATGGCGACGGACATTTGGCCGATGTGCGCTGTTTTGTCGAAAAGGACGGGTTGGCCATTACAGATAAAGCCGGACGCGAACGCGTGTTTGATAATCTGAAAGAGTGGTATGGTTTGCGCGCCCAAGCTGGTCGCATTCGTCCCACCGGTTTTCCTGCTGACGGGATGATGGGCGCGGCCTTTCCAAACCGGCTTTAATTGCTGGTGGTGAGGTTAATTTCGGCACTGCCTTCGTAATTCCAAAATTTGACGCGCACCACATATTTGCCAGCGCGATAGCGGCGTACATCAAGCGGCACTTGTTGAATCTCTTCCAATGTTTCACCGGCGGCGAGGTTGTGCGCGACGGGTTGTTGTGTGCATTCCTCGCCATAGCGTTTGGCCTGCACGAATTCGCCGTCATGTGTGGTTATGACAAAGCGAAAAATACGGCATGGGCCAGCGGCGTGTAATTTAGCTTCGCTGTCAGTGCGGTTGAGCAATTGCAACACAACGGGTAGGGGAATGGTGTCATATCCCGCCGGTAATGCGTGGCTTACCGGCACACCGACTTGCAGGCCGGTCTCGCCCTCGGGCACGCCTTCTGTGTTGTCTGCGCGGTAGTAAATGCCCAGCACAATAATCACCAGAATGATGGCGAGGGTTGTCGTAATGTTGGATAGGCGCATCGGCGTCAGTCTCCGAAAATCTGTTGCGGCAGCCATGTGGCCAGTTGCGGCACCAGTGCCAGCACGGCCAGCATTGCCAGTTGGATAACAACAAATGGTATGGCGCCGCGATAAATTTGCCCTGTTGTCACGCTGTCGGGCGCAACACCACGCAAATAAAATAGCGCAAAACCGAAAGGCGGGGTCAGAAAAGAGGTTTGCAAATTGATAGCCATCATCACGCCGAGCCAGACCGGGTTTATATCCATGGCCAGTAGCACCGGTGCGACAATCGGCACAACTACAAAGACAATCTCGATAAAATCAAGAAAAAAGCCGAGTACAAACATGACCAGCATGACCACCCCAATCGCCGTCCATTTACCCCCGGGCAGGCCTTGCAACAGTTCGTGAATTGTCTCGTCGCCGCCCAGCCCTCGAAACACCAATGAAAACAAAGCCGCGCCAATCAAAATGGTGAACACCATGGTGGTGGTGTGCATGGTCGATGTTATCACCGATTTTAGAATATTCATGCGTTGCGTCGCGAGCAAGCTCACACCCAGTGCGACCACAACAAGTCCGGTCAGCACAAAGGCCAACGCAATCGCGAAGTGTTCGCCCAATGTGGTGCTCTCGCGCTGAAGGCGCAAATCGACAAGACTGGTCAAAACCACCAGCGCGATGAGACAAAGTGCGCCCAATTGCACCAAACGCAAATGCTGCCCAAGCCGATTTCCGGCCAGCAAGATAGTGCCGATAGCCCCTAATGCTGCTGCTTCTGTTGGCGTAGCAATGCCACCCAAAATCGAGCCAAGCACGGCAATAATCAGTAAAATGGGTGGCAGCAAGGCGCGCATTAAAGCGGCAAGCTCAACATGGTCTTCATGGTCGGTCGGTGGTGATTTATGCGGTTGCACAAGAGCCACACCTAATTGATAGGCAATATAGAGACCGACCAGCACCAGCCCGGGAATGAGCGAACCGGCAAAAAGCTGGCCAACCGAAACGGTTTCTGGTGAAAAAATGCCCTGCTCCAATTGTGATTTTTGGTAAGCATTGGCAATCACATCGCCAAGCAATACCAGCACAATAGAGGGTGGAATAATTTGTCCCAGCGTACCGGCGGCGGCGATTGAGCCTGCCGCCAGTGACGGGTCATAGCCGCGTTTCAACATGGTTGGCAGTGATAACAAACCCATGGTGACAACCGTGGCACCGACAATGCCGGTTGAGGCTGCCAGCAAGGCGCCGACAATTGACACCGAAATGCCCAGCCCGCCGCGCAAAGAGCCGAATAGGCGCGACATGTTTTCCAGCAAATCTTCGGCAATGCGGGCGCGCTCCAGCATACTACCCATAAATATAAACAGCGGCACGGCCATCAACACCTCATTGGTCATGGTGCCGAAAATACGTTGTGGTAGGGCATAGAAAAAACTTAAATCAAAAATATCCAACCCATGGCCGAGTAATCCGAACGCCAATGCCACCCCGGCCAGCGTGAAGGCCACCGGAAAGCCTGCCATCAAAAACAGACAGGCCACGCCAAACATTAACAGGTCAAGTATTTCGCTCATGCTTGAGGCGCGTCATGACCGCTCAAACGCGCCAGATTGATCAACATGCCGGAAAGAGCTTGCAAGGCCAGTTGCGTGGTGAACAGCAAAATAACGGTTTTCAGCAAGTAAATACCCTGAATGCCACTGGTTTCGCGCGAGCCTTCGCGCACTGACCAAGCAATCGCCACATAATCCCATGAGACAATCGCCAACAGCACACAAACCGGCAAAACAAAAAAGGCGCATCCGAGAAAATCAATCAAGGCTTTTTGCTTTTCGAGCAGGTCGGCATAAAAAATATCCACCCGCACATGTTTGTTTTTCAACAGAGCATCGGCTGCTGCCAGCATAAATAAGAGGCCGTGCATATAAAGAACGGCTTCCTGCATCATAATAGAGCCGATGCCGAACACATAACGCAGCACCACAACACCAAATTGCACCAACACCATGGCCAACACCAGCCATGCAACCGTGCGACCGATGGCATGGTTGAGCCAGTCTATTCGTTCGGCCGCCTTCAGCCCATAGTGAATAAATCGAGCCATATAAAAGGGCTAAACTTTCCGGCGTGCTTTGGTATAGGGTTCCTCGCTTTGCGCCCCCCATTTCATTGAGTTTTTCAGCGAAGCGCGGAAGCTGTCATAAACTTTTTTTGTGAAAGCATCTTTGGCGGCGGCATCGGCGATAACTTTATCCGATGTTTTTTTCAGTGCGTGCATAATTTGCGGTGAGAAGCGACGTATTTTGACTTTATGCTTTTTGACCAGCGTTTCCAATGCGGCGGCATTTCTGTAATTAAATTCGCTGAAGGTGCGTTCATTCTCGGCCTGACACGCGGTGCGGATAATTTCTTGCTGATTTTTGGGTAGCGATTTCCAGACATCGAGGTTGATAGCTGTGGAAAGGGCTGGTCCGGGTTCGTGAAAGCCCGGGCAATAATAATATCTGGCGACTTGATGAAAGCCGAAAGCCAAGTCATTCCATGGGCCGACCCATTCGCTGGCATCAATGGCGCCGCTTTTCATGGCCGGAAAAATCTCGCCGCCGGGCAGGGTGACGGCGGCGGCGCCCAGACGCCGCATGACTTCGCCGCCAAGACCAGGCATACGAATTTTCAGCCCCTTAAAATCATCCAATGTTTTGATTTCTTTATTGAACCAGCCGCCCATTTGAACACCGGTATTGCCCGATTGGAAGGCGATGATATTAAATTTTGCCGATAGTTCTTGCCACAATTCTTGCCCGCCGCCAAAATTTATCCACGCCATCAATTCTTGCGCCGTCATGCCGAAGGGAACGGCGGTAAAAAAATTAAAGGCCGGTGATTTGCCCTGCCAATAATATTCTGCCCCATTATACATATCTGCGGTGCCGGTTGAGACGGCATCAAAGGCTTCAAATGCGCCGACCAATTCACCGGCGGCGAAAATTTTAATATCAATTTCGCCATTGCTCATCAGGCGCACACGCTTGGCAATGTTTTCCGGTGCAGTCCCGAGGCCGGGGAAGTTTTTTGGCCATGTGGTGACCATTTTCAGGCGACGCTTGCCTTTTGCATAGGCTGGCGCATTTACCAAACCGGTGGTGAATGCACCAGCGACAAGCCCGCCCAGTATATGGCGACGTTTTATCGTTTTATCCATAACATCTTCTCCCTCATGCAAGGCTTGAGCCTAAACTGGAAGTGGCTGCCAGCCATCATCGGTCAATGCTTCCAGCGGGCCGAATTTTTTCTTATAGGCCATTTTAGGGCTGTCGGCGATGAAATAGCCGAGATAAAGATATGCCAATCCCAATTGCTGTGCATGGCGAATGCGGTCCAGAATGATAAAGCTACCGAGGCTACGCTCGTGCGCGTCGGGGTCAAAAATTAATAAACCAGCGATAACCCATCGGCCATACGGTCGGCCAAAAGGCAGGCTTTCAGTGTATTTTGTGTATCCCGATATTCAATCAGATGCGTGTCAACCGATGTTTCCTCGACCATAGACATATAATCGGGAACGCTCATATCCGACATGCCGCCACCAGCATGACGCTGGTCAAGATAGCGGGCCAGCAGGTCAAATTGTTCGCGCGTGCTTTGCGGGGCGATATGGGTTGGCGTCAAATCACCATTGCGGCGCAAAATCCGCCGAAAGCTACGCGACAGTGAAAAATTATCAACCACCACACGCACCGAACGGCAGGCGGCGCATTTATCGCAAGCCGGGCGATAGGCAATGGTCTGGCTACGGCGAAACCCGGCATGGGTTAATGTATTGTTCATGCTATTGGCATCCTCTCCGACAATGTGCGTGAACAGTTTGCGCTCCATGCGTCCGTCAAGATAGGGGCAGGGTGACGGCTCGGTAATGAAAAATGACGGTAGACGATATCCAGTATGCTGGTTCATCTTGCAACCTTACCCCGCCTGCTCACCAAACGCAAAAGCTAGAAACCGAAATACCAAGGCGCAAAGATTGAAAATGTTATCCATATCAGCACGATGAGCGGCACGCCAGTGCGCAAAAAATCGCGACCTTGTAAATTGCCGTGGGCCATGACCAGCAAATTGGTCCGATAGGCAATCGGCG
>CAYQFO010000061.1:0-8317 GCA_964416815.1 uncultured Rhodobiaceae bacterium
CCTATCCACTCCTTGAAAATGCGCTACGGCATCATCTCGGGCGCGATATGGCCGGTCACATGCAAAAGCTGGGTGAACTGATGGCACCGTTTAGCGAGATTGCCGCGCAAAATCCGTATAGCTGGTTTCCAGTGGCGCGTTCGGCGGCAGAAATTGCCACGGTGAATGATAATAACCGGCTTGTCAGCTATCCTTACCCTAAATATATGAATTCGGTCATGCGTATTGACCAAGCCGGTGCGGTGGTGTTGACCTCGGTCGGCAAAGCGCGGGAAATGGGTATTGACGAAAGCAAATGGGTTTACCTGCATGGTTGTTCGGATGCCAATGAAATCTGGTATATTGGTGAGCGCCCCGAGCTACACCGCTCACATGCCATGCACAAAATGACCAAACAGGCACTCACGATGGCCGGTTGGCGCATTGCCGATATTGATTATTTTGACCTTTATTCTTGCTTTCCGGTGGCGGTAGAAGTGGCATGTCGTGAGATGGGTATCGCCGAAGATGACCCACGCCCGCTCACCGTGGTGGGCGGCTTGCCCTATTTTGGCGGCGCGGGCAATGCTTATACGTTGCTGTCGGTGGCGACGATGGTGCATAAATTGCGCGCCAAGCCGGGCAGTAAAGGCTTGTGCAATGGCAATGGCTGGTTTTTGACCAAACATGCGCTGGGACTATATTCCACCGCGGCGTTTGAAGGCACATGGGAGCGCGAAGTGCCGGCAAAATTGCAGGCCGAAATTGACGCCCTACCGAAATTGGCGGTTGAGGATGCGCCAACTGGCACTGGCAAGATTGAAAGCTATACGGTCACACATGTGGTCGGTCATGCGCCGCAAGGTATTTTGGTGGGTCGCATGGAGGATACAGACAAGCGCTTTGTCGCCTTTATGACGCCGGAAGGCACACACACTGAGCGGCTGAAAGACGAAGACGCGATGGGTCTTACCGGCATGTTGACACCGCAGGAAGGCGGCACGAATATCTTTGTGCCGCAAGGGTAGATAACAAAAAAATGTCGCGTATTTATATGATACGCCACGGCCATGCGCGTGCGGGTTGGGATAGCGACCCCGACCCCGGCCTTGATGAATTGGGGCGCGCGCAGGCGGCAGCAGTGGCCAAAGTGGTCACCGAATTGACTGGAAGCGCACGCCCCATTTTGACCAGCCCGTTAAAGCGTTGTCAAGAAACCGCCATGCCATTGGCCATGCAGTGGCAGGTGAAGCCGGAGATTGAACCGCGTGTGTCGGAAATTCCGCCACCGTTTGAAGATTTAGCCGAGCGCACGGTTTGGTTGCGCCGTGTCATGTCCGGTAGCTGGGAAGCATTGTATGATGACCGGCAAAGTATCGGCGATGATTATCGCGGCTGGTATGATGATGTCGTGGCAGCTGTGGTCGGTCAAAAACGGGATGTGGTGATTTTCTCACATTTTATTGCGTTGAATGTAGCCTATTGCGCCGCCACTGGCGCGAGCGATGTGGTTTCCTTCAGACCGGATAATGCCTCGCTGACGATTTTTGAAACCAACGGGCAAAAATTATCGCTGGTCGAAAAGGGGCGCGAGGCCGAAACATTGGTTGCGCCGGGAAAGGCTTAGCGGCACTCTGGTCATTCAGGGTTTCACCTGCTATAGAGCGCATGGATATTTTAGCGGGCGTGGCGGAATTGGTAGACGCGCCAGATTTAGGATCTGGTGCCTTTTGGCGTGGGGGTTCAAGTCCCTCCGCCCGCACCAAGGCATATCAAAGAGGAAAAAATGGACATTAAAGAAGTCAATGCAAAAGGGCTGGCGCGGGAAATTCAAATTACCGTCCCGGCGATCGATTTGACGGCCAAACTTGACGACAAAATTGATGAGCTTAAAGGGCAGGTTCAATTGAATGGGTTTCGACAGGGTAAGGTGCCTGCATCACATATTCGCAAAGTATATGGTCGCCGCTTAATGGGCGAGATTATTCAGGAGACGGTAACCCAGACCAGCCAAGAAATGCTGAATGAGCGCACCGAGCAACCGGCCATGCAGCCGGAAATCAAACTGGTGGGTGAGGTTGAAGAAATCGCTGCCGGTGATGCCGACCTTGTTTATGATGTTGCTTACGAAATTATCCCGCCGATGACGCTAACCGATTTCAGTAAGCTGAAATTGTCGCGTCCGGTGGTTGAGGTTGATGATGCGCGGGTTGAAGAGGCATTGCAGCGTCTGGCGGCCTCGCGCAAAACCTTTGAGCCCCGCAGTAAAACCGCCAAAGCCCAAGCGGGCGACCGGGTGAAAATCGATTTTACCGGACGCATTGACGCCACCGCTTTTGAAGGTGGCACCGGCGAGGGCGTTGAGCTTGAATTGGGGGCGGGGCAGTTTATTCCGGGCTTTGAAGAGCAGCTTATCGGTTGCAAAGCTGACGACAAGCCTGATGTCAAGGTGACCTTTCCCGCAGATTACGGCAATGGTGAACTGGCCGGTAAGGATGCGGTGTTCGAGGTTCGTGTGCATGCGGTTAGCAAGCCGAAAGAAGCGGCCATTGATGAAGACTTTGCCGCCTCATTGGGTATGGAAAGCCTCGTTAAGTTGAAGCAAGCTTTGCGCGAGCAAATCGAAAAAGAACACGTCCAAATGTCGCGCGGGCATGTGAAGAAAAATTTGTTGGATGCGATAGTCGAGAGCCATGATTTCGACTTGCCGCCCTCAATGGTCAAGCTGGAATTTGAGCGGCTTTGGAGTGAATTTGAGCATGAATTGGAACGCCAAAACAAAAAACTTGAAGAGCTTGACGAAAGCGAGGAAGAGCTGCGCGCCGAGCATAGTGCCATTGCTGAGCGGCGTGTATGCACCGGTTTGGTGTTGGCGGAAATTGGTAAGAATAATGATATTCAAGTGACGCAAGAGGAATTGAATCAAGGCATGATGCAGCACGTGCAACAATTTCCCGGGCAAGAGCAGCAGATTTTTGAGTATTTCCAAAAAAACCCTGAAGCCATGGCGCAACTCAGCGCCCCGATTTTTGAAGAAAAAACCGTCGATTTCATTTTGGAAATGGCGCAAGTCGAAGACCGGAAAGTGACACTGGAAGAATTGGTGAGCGAACCGGGTGCCGAACCCCAATCCATTAAGAAAGAGGCAACCAAAAAACAGGCAGTCAAAAAAGCACCTGTCAAGAAACCCGCCGCCAAAAAAAGCAAATAGCATTTTTTGACATTTTGGGCTTGGTGTTTTTAGCGAATAAGCTCATTTTAAGATGACCTGTTTTAGGATTGGAAAGTGGGACGTTCATGCAAGACCCGATTGATACATATATGAATACGCTGGTGCCGATGGTGGTTGAGCAGTCCAGTCGCGGCGAGCGTGCTTTTGATATTTTTTCGCGTTTGTTACGCGAGCGGGTCATTTTTGTTACCGGCGCGGTTGAAGATTATGTGGCCAGTTTGGTGACCGCCCAATTATTATTTTTGGAAGCGGAGAATCCGAAAAAGGAAATTTCGATGTATATCAATTCGCCGGGCGGGGTGGTGACATCGGGCATGGCGATTTATGACACCATGCAATATATCCGCCCACCGGTGACGACATTGTGCATCGGTCAGGCCGCCAGCATGGGCTCTTTATTACTGGCGGCGGGTGAAAAAAATATGCGTTTTGCGTTGCCCAATGCGCGCATTATGGTGCATCAGCCGTCTGGTGGATTTCAGGGGCAGGCATCGGATATTGAGCGCCATGCCCAAGAAATTCTCGATATGCGCACACGCCTCAATAAAATCTATATGCAGCACAGCGGACAAACATTACGAAAAATAGAAGATGCACTGGAGCGCGACACCTTCATGACCGCCGAACAGGCTAAGGATTTCGGCCTCATTGACGCGGTGACAACGCAGCGTGACAATATCCCTGAAAAAAATGCAGAGAAGGATACAGAATAAGTGAGAGACAGGTAAGTATTTGGCATGGCTCACTAAAAACTTGCAGAGCGGCAAACCCTGTGGTCTGATAATTAGGCGCATAATTTCCCCGATTGGAGAATAACGTATGAGCAAAGTTGGTGGCAGTTCTTCCGGTGATGGAAAAAGTACGCTTTACTGTTCATTTTGCGGCAAGAGCCAGCACGAGGTTCGTAAGCTGATTGCCGGGCCGACCGTATTCATCTGCGATGAATGCGTTGAGCTGTGTATGGATATCATCCGTGAGGAAAGCAAAGCCTCGCTGGTGAAAAAGCAGGATGGCGTGCCGACGCCGACAGAAATTCTTGAAGTGCTGGATGACTATGTCATCGGTCAAGCCCACGCCAAACGTGTGCTATCGGTTGCCGTGCATAATCATTACAAGCGTCTGCATAACAGCGGTAAAAACAGCGAGGTAGAATTGGCCAAATCCAACATTCTTCTTGTCGGCCCGACTGGTTGCGGCAAGACGTTGTTGGCGCAAACACTGGCGCGGATTTTGGATGTGCCGTTCACCATGGCCGATGCCACCACGCTGACCGAGGCTGGTTATGTGGGGGAGGATGTTGAAAATATTATTTTGAAATTATTGCAGGCTGCTGATTATAATGTCGAGCGGGCGCAGCGTGGGATTGTCTATATTGACGAGGTAGATAAAATCAGTCGTAAGGCGGACAATCCGTCCATCACCCGCGATGTATCGGGCGAGGGTGTGCAACAGGCTTTGTTGAAAATCATGGAAGGGACGGTGGCTTCGGTGCCGCCGCAGGGCGGACGCAAGCACCCGCAGCAAGAATTTTTGCAAGTTGATACCACAGACATATTGTTCATTTGTGGCGGTGCTTTTGCTGGTCTTGAAAAAGTGATTGCCCGACGTGGCAATGAAACCTCAATTGGTTTTACCGCCAAAGTTGAAACGCCGGATGAACGTCCGACCGGCGAATTGCTGAAAAATTTGGAACCGGAAGATTTGCTTAAATTCGGCCTGATTCCGGAATTTGTCGGACGCCTGCCAGTACTGGCCACGCTTGAAGATTTGGACGAGAGTGCGCTGGTGACGATTTTGGGGCAACCAAAAAATGCGCTGGTGAAACAATATCAGCGTCTGTTCGATATGGAAAACACCAAGCTGACCTTCACGGAAGAGGCGCTGGCGGCGATTGCCTGTAAGGCTATTGAGCGCAAAACCGGTGGGCGTGGGTTGCGCTGGGTTATTGAGAGTGTTGTGCTGGATACGATGTTTGAATTACCGTCTTTGGAGGGTGTGGAAGAAGTGGTGATAAGCCATGAGGTTGTCGCAGGCGAGGCCAAGCCGCTTTACATTTATGCCGAAAAAGATAACGATACTAAGGTCGCGCCGTCGGCTTCTTGAGTGTCGCGGGGCTTAGTGTTGTAGAATAAATTTTCTTTAACATTGAAAGTTGATGAATAATCCCCACATTGACTTTGACAGTGGCGCATAATGATTTGACGCAATTTTAAGAATCGTCAGTTACTGTTCTGAAGCGGGCTGAAAAGAAATTTGAGGTAGAATATGGTTGATGTCGCCGATACAAGGTCAGAAATTCCGGAAGTTTTGCCAGTCTTGCCATTGCGCAACATTGTTGTGTTTCCGGGGATGATTGTGCCGCTTTTTGTTGGTCGCAAAAAATCAATTCGCGCCCTTGAAGATGTTATGGCTGGCGAGAAGGACATGTTGTTGCTGGCGCAAAAAGACGGCGACGAAAATGACCCGACGATTGATGACATGAATGTCATTGGCACGATTGGCTCGGTTCTACAAATGCTGAAATTGCCGGACGAAACGGTGAAGGTGCTGGTTGAAGGCAAACGGCGCGCACAGGTGCTGGATTATCTTGACAATGAGGCGTTTTTTGAAGCCAGCGTCAATTCTTTAGCGGAAGAAGTCGGTGATGAAGAGGCAATCAAGCCTTTAATGCGCTCGGCGATTGACCAGTTTGAAGGCTATGTCAAATTGAACCGCAAAATTCCGTCGGAAGTGCAATCGAATGTGGAACAAATTGGCGACCCTGTGAAACTGGCCGATACGATTGCCGGGCATTTGAATATCTCGCTGGATGAGCGTCAAAAATTGCTGGAAACCCTTTCTGTAAGCGCACGTCTGGAACAGATTTTGGGGCATATGGAAGGCGAGGTTGGCATTTTGCAGGTGGAGAAAAAAATCCGCGGCCGCGTCAAACGCCAGATGGAAAAAACCCAGCGTGAGTATTATTTGAACGAACAGTTGAAGGCGATTCAAAAAGAACTCGGCGATAGCGAAGACGGCAGCAATGAGGTTATGGAGTTTGAGAAGCGCATCAAAAAAACCAAGCTGTCGAAAGAGGCGCGTGAAAAGGCCGAATCTGAGTTGAAAAAGCTACGCTCAATGGGCTTAATGTCGGCTGAGGCGACAGTGGTGCGCAATTATCTCGACTGGCTGTTGGACGTGCCGTGGGGCAAAAAGTCGCGTATCAAAGAAGACCTTGCCGATGCTGAAAAAGTGCTGGATGCCGACCATTATGGTCTGGAAAAGGTGAAGGATAGAATTATTGAATATCTCGCCGTGCAGCAGAGATCAAAAAAATTGCGCGGCCCGATTTTGTGCCTTGTCGGTCCACCCGGCGTCGGTAAAACCTCGCTTGGAAAATCGGTTGCGGCCGCCACCGGTCGTGAGTTTGTTCGCATGTCATTGGGGGGCGTGCGCGATGAAAGCGAAATTCGTGGCCATCGGCGCACTTATATCGGCTCCATGCCGGGCAAAGTCATCCAGTCGATGAAAAAGGTGAAAACCACCAATCCGCTGATTTTGCTGGATGAGGTAGACAAGCTGGGAGCCGATTATCGTGGTGACCCGTCTTCGGCTTTGCTGGAAGTGTTGGACCCTGAGCAGAATAACAGTTTTGTTGACCATTATTTGGAAGTTGAATATGACCTGTCTGGTGTGATGTTCATAACCACGGCCAATTCGTTGAATATCTCCAGTCCTTTGCTGGATAGGATGGAGGTCATTCGTATTGCCGGTTACACGGAAGACGAAAAAGTTGAGATTGCCCGACAGCATTTGCTGCCGCAGACGATTGAAGGACACGGGCTGCGTGAAGGCGAGTTTGAAATCGACGAAGAGGCGATGCGCAAAATTATCCAGACCTATACGCGTGAAGCTGGTGTGCGTAATCTGAAGCGGGAACTGGACTCGCTGGCGCGCAAGACGACGACGGAAATCGTTAAGGGCAAAGCTGCCGAGATTAAAATCTCTCTGGATAATCTGAAAGATTTCGCCGGTGTTGAGCGTTTTCGCTTTGGCCTTGCCGAGCTTGAAGACCAAGTCGGTGTCGTTACTGGTCTTGCTTGGACGGAGGTCGGTGGTGAGTTGTTGACCATTGAGGGCGTCATGCTGTCGGGCAAGGGACGCATGACAACAACCGGTAAATTGGGTGATGTGATGAAAGAATCAATCAATGCGGCGTCGTCTTATGTGCGGTCGCGCAGTGCGATTTTTGGTATTGAGCCCCCTTTATTTGAAAGAAAAGATATCCACGTGCATGTGCCGGAAGGGGCGACGCCGAAAGATGGGCCATCGGCTGGCACGGCGATGGCGACGGCGATTGTCTCGGTGATGACTGGCATTCCGGTGCGTAAAGAAATTGCCATGACCGGCGAAGTGACACTGCGCGGGCGCGTATTGCCGATTGGTGGATTAAAGGAAAAATTGCTGGCGGCATTACGCGGGGGTGTCTCTAAGGTATTGATTCCACTTGAAAATGAGAAAGACTTGGCCGAAGTTCCCGACAACCTCAAAGAGAGACTTGATATTGTGCCGGTTGAAAATATGGATGAGGTGCTGACCCATGCGCTGGTGCGGATGCCTGCAGAAATTGACTGGGATGAGGAGGCTGCTTATGCCGCTCAAGCCGTCACAAATGTTCCAACTGGTGATGTACCACAGCCCCATTGATACCCAGACTGCCCACAGATTGCCGAAAAAGTTGTGTTTTTTGCTTTGACCTTAGGCTGAATCAGTCTTTACCATTTGATTGCCTTTATATTTATCTTGTTAGGAGGAATTCTTATGAATAAAAATGATCTTGTCAGCCAAGTCGCCGACGACACAGATTTGTCCAAAGCTGATGCTGGACGCGCAGTCGACAGCGTTTTGGATACAATCACCAAGATGCTGGGAAATGGTAACGAAATACGCATTGTCGGTTTCGGTACTTTTTCTGTGACGCATCGCAAAGCGACGACCGGTCGCAATCCGCGCACTGGTGAGAGCATTCAGATTAAGGCTTCGAACCAACCGAAATTCAAAGCCGGGAAAGCTCTGAAGGACGCTGTTAACTAGCGGCTTTTTGCTTTTATTTCACCGGCCATGCTT
>CAYQFO010000062.1:0-8211 GCA_964416815.1 uncultured Rhodobiaceae bacterium
GTCGGCGGCTTCGGGCAGGCTGTCGCCGGGCAAAAAGGCGACGCTCATGGAAAGCGTATCACTGGCCATTTGGCTCAGCAAATTACCATCGCCGCCTTGTTCGCCCATACGCAGGCTGACCAGCATAGAAATATCGCTGACGACGGCACGCGACAGTCTTTGTGTCACCGTGTTCCAGTGACGCTCCATAAACAAAAAGGCGACCACGATTTGCGTGACCACCACAGGCACGACGATAATCAGCAAGGAACGCGGAAACAACCCAGTCGGCATATAGGCTTTCAGCATGGCGGAGGGGGACAGCAACCACGACATGACGCTTAATCAGTCCTCAAGACATAGCCGGTGCCGCGCACGGTTTGCAGATAAATCGGGTCGCGCGGGTCCTGCTCAATTTTGCGGCGCAGGCGATTGATTTGTACATCAATGGTGCGTTCTGAAATTTCTTCGCCATCGGCCAGTTCGCTACGCGTCACAATACGCCCCGGAGCGGACGAGAGATGACGCAGCACTTCAATTTCGCGCGTGGTCAGTGTGATGCGTGTGCCGTCTCGGGTCAGCTCGCCGCGCTCATGGCGAAAACTAAAGTCTCCGAAATGCACTTCCGGCGGCGGTGTAAAATCCGAGTTTTCTTCATAGCGCCGTTTCAGGATATTTTGAATACGCAGCAGCAATTCTTTTGGGTCAAAGGGTTTGGGCAAATAATCATCGGCACCCTTACTTAACCCCTCAATGCGTTGCTCTATTTCGGCGCGCGCTGTGAGCAATAAAATCGGCACGTCATTTTGCGCCACGCGTAGTTTTTCAGTAAACTCCAATCCGGTCAGGCCGGGCATCATGATGTCGAGAACCATCAAATCATAAGCCAAGGCTGTCATTTTTGACTGCGCTTCGCCCGCATCGCCGGCGGTGCTGGTGCGATAGCCGTTATCGGACAGATATTTTTCCAATAAGGTACGAATACGCGTATCGTCATCGACGATTAGAATATGCGGCGTTTTTTCATGGGGTGCGACCACAGGTCAACCTCTTTGTTTACTCTGCCGCGCGAGGGCGGGCTTGTCGATATTTTTACGCTCTTTGCGATTTATGACAAGCAGCATGGTTTTTTTCCAATCGTCAAAAGCTGGTTTACCGATTTCCTTTTGCACATGACGAAAACGTTTTTGTTGGGGTGCCATGAGCTGCCCGTGCAGCTTGCGTCCACGTTCGCTCGGATAAAGCAGTCGTTGACGTCGGTCATGCGACCCGATGCGTTGTTCAATATAGCCTTTGTCCAATAAATCGCGCAACACACGCGCTAGACTTTGTTTGGTAATCTGCAAAATGTCTAGCAACTCGGCGATTGAAATGCCGACATTGCGTGAAACAAAATGCAAAACGCGGTGATGGGCGCGTCCAAACCCATGCCTTTCAAGAATAATATCTGAGTCGGCAATGAAATCACGATAGGCGAAAAACATCAGCTCAATGGCGTCAACAAATTCTTGATTTTCGGTTTCGTCGCTCATGACACTCTCAGCAAATAGGGCAGTCTTATTGACATAAATTACTTTACTTGATAAGTCCAGTTTAACACAAATTGGAGAATTTTATGAGTTTGGCGTTTGACCAACGCGACGGGTTTATCTGGATGAATGGCACCATGGTGCCATGGGCAGAGACCAAAGTGCATGTGTTGACGCATGGGTTGCATTATGGATCGTGCGTGTTTGAGGGTGCGCGCGCTTATGGGGGGCGTGTTTTTAAATTACGCGAGCATACTGAGCGCCTGTTTTATTCGGCGCGGGCATTGGGGTTTGAAATTCCTTATGGTGTAGAAGAAATTGATGCGGCGTGTGTTGCGGCGTTGGCGGCCAATAAGTTGACCGACGGTTATTTGCGGCCTGTCGCTTGGCGCGGTAGCGAGATGATGGGCGTGTCGGCACAAGAAACGAGCATAAATGTTGCTGTGGCGGCGTGGGAATGGCCGTCTTATTTTGCGCCGGAAGAGCGGTTGAAGGGCATTCGGCTGGATTTGGCCACATATCGGCGTCCGTCTCCGGAATCTGCGCCTTGCCATGCCAAGGCGGCGGGCTTGTATATGATTTGCACTTTGTCCAAGCATGAGGCCGAACGCAAAGGCTATGCCGATGCCATGATGCTGGATTGGCGCGGGCAAGTCGCCGAGGCCACCGGTGCCAATGTGTTTTTTGTGCAGGATGGCGTGTTGCATACGCCAACGCCCGATTGCTTTCTCGACGGCATTACCCGTCGCACGGTGATTGAACTGGCTGAAAAGCGCGGGCTTGAAATTGTCGAGCGCGCCATTATGCCGGAAGAAATGGAGGGCTTTTCGGAATGCTTCATTACTGGCACGGCGGCCGAAGTGACGCCAGTGTCACAAATCGGCCCCTATCGCTTTACACCGGGCGCGATTAGCGAAAATCTGCTCAATGACTATATGGCACTGGTTGATGGCTGACCTGTTTCGTGCCAGTCTCAGTCAAAAGAGGAGAGCATAATGGGTTTTTACGATAAATATATTTTGCCGAGCGTGTTGAATATGGCTTGCGGAACCAAGCCGATTCGCAAGCAACGTGAAAAAGTCGTGCCGCATTGCCAAGGGCGCGTGTTGGAAATCGGCATGGGTACGGGGTTGAACCTTGCCTATTATGACCCGAAAAAAGTCGATATGGTGTTTGGACTGGAACCGGCCCCGCAAATGGTGGCGCGCGCCAAGCCTCTGGCTGAAAATGCACCTTTTCCGGTAGAGTTTATTGACTTGCCGGGCGAAGAAATTCCACTGGACGACAATAGTGTAGATACGGTGTTGCTCACTTATACACTCTGCACCATTCCCGACACGTTGAAAGCCATGCAGGGCATGCGTCGGGTGTTGAAGCCGGGCGGCAAATTGCTGTTTTCCGAGCATGGTCGCGCCCCCGATGCCGCCGTGCAGAACTGGCAAAACAGGCTGAACGGTGTTTGGGGACACATTGCCGGTGGTTGTAATATCAATCGCAAAGTGCCGGAATTGATTGAAGCGGGCGGTTTCAAAATCACCGATTTGGATTCGATGTATGTGCCGTCCACGCCGCGCATTTTGGGCTTTACCTATTGGGGCGCCGCCGAGCAGAGTTAGCGGGCAATCGTTCGGAAAGTTAAAGAAACACGCCGACCACGCGGAATTTTTATACCGTTTTGCGCGTCTGTTTTGCGCGGCGAAATGCCGTGGCGATAGAGCGTTCTACCAACACCGCAAATATCTTGCAAACGCAACCTGATTCTGTTTGATGTGCATGTCCATGTAGCCGCGATTCGACATATAATAATTGGCTCTATATCGCGGGTTCTCTGTTTCGTAATCTGTCACCAATGCATCGAAATCAGCAGTCCCTTGTTTAAGAACATCGCCCTTGCCTGTGTCATTCTCCTCAAAAAAAAGTCACAGCTTCCGAACATCCTTTCGAATCCTGAATTTCTTCCCAAATACCTAACGCGTTGATTGCAGTCATTTGTCGGCCTCCAACTCGGTCAGATATTTTTCCGCTTCCAGTGCGGCCATGCAGCCCATACCGGCGGCGGTGACGGCTTGGCGGTAAATATCGTCGGTCACATCGCCGGCGGCAAACACGCCGGGGATGGATGTCGCCGTGCTGTCGGGTGCGGTTATCAAATAGCCGCCGGTTTTGGACTCTAATTGGTCAACAAATAATTCGGTCGCAGGCGCGTGGCCGATGGCGATGAAAATGCCGTCGGCCTTTATTTCCTGTATCGCGTCGGTTTTGACATTTTTAATCCGTGCGCCGGTAACGCTGAGGGGGGCTTCTTCGCCCACCACTTGGTCAATTTCGCTGTTCCATCGAATGTTGATTTTCTCGTGCGCCAGCAGGCGTTGCTCTAGAATTTTCTCGGCGCGCAGCGCATCGCGGCGATGGATGAGGGTGACTTCGGAGGCGAAATTGGTCAAAAACAAGGCCTCTTCGACGGCGGTATTGCCGCCGCCGACCACCAGCACTTTTTTGTCGCGGTAGAAAAATCCGTCGCATGTGGCGCAGGCCGACACACCAAAGCCTTGAAATTTTTCTTCCGATGCCAGCCCCAACCATTTGGCTTGCGCACCGGTGGCGATAATCAGCGCATCTGCCGTGTAAACCGCGCCGCTATCGCCCGTGCAAGTGAACGGGCGCACCGACAAATCGGCCTTGGTGATAATGTCGGAAATGATTTGCGTGCCGACATGGGCGGCCTGTGCCTCCATCTGCTGCATCAGCCATGGTCCTTGGATGGCCTCGGCAAAACCCGGATAGTTTTCAACATCGGTGGTAATCGTCAATTGGCCGCCCGATTGCAGACCTTGCACCAGCACCGGCGCCAACATGGCGCGCGCGGCATAAATTGCTGCCGTATATCCGGCCGGGCCGGAGCCGATAATCAGAACTTTCGTGTGTTTGCTGTCAGCCATGCTTTTTCTCATATGTTGGGCAGAATGTAATGATGATTCCGAAAACTTATAAGAGGGCGCGGTCGCAAAACCTGTCTTATTCAGAGAATTTAAGCCATCACCCTCTATTATCGCTGCTTTTGGCGCATGGCGTTTTTGATGGCGGTAGCGATTTCTGGTGTCGGGTTAATAGATTTGGCGGGACGCTTGTCGAGCCGTCCAGCGAATGGATACACCAGCCCTTCGTCTATCATCGCGCGATGGAAGCGACCGAATTTACGCGCTCTTCCCGGTAATTGAAACAGATAGACCGGCTTGCCAATGCTGCATGCTTCGCCAAGCATATTGACGCTGTCGGCTGTGACAACCACGTAATCGGCCAGCCCCAGCATGGCTTGATAAGGGTTGTCAGCTTGATTGTCCCATAAAAAATAACGGCCTTCGGGCAGGGTGGCGCGTAGTGCATCGGCATAGGCTGGTGGCGAGCGTCGCGACAATGTTATCAATAAAAATCGTTTGGGGGTTGCAATGGTGGTCAGTTTTTGCGCCAAATTAGCCATTTGTATCGGCGTAAAATCAAACGCACTATTGGGGCCGCCAATTAAAACCGACACCACCTCGCCGGAAAAACCTTGCGGCAAGAGGCGGCTCTTTTGGCGGCGGGCGGCGGCGGCAAGGCTTTCGTTTGTTAGATTATGCGGGCTTATCAGCGTGTTCATGACATTGGGAGCGTTCAAGCGGTCATGCGTTGGTGCCCAGACAAAATCAAAATGACGCGGGTTGATACGGGGATGGTCAAGAAAGGCGACAAAGCATTTGCCGTTTGCCGTGCGGCGAATATGACGCGCATATGGCACAGTGCGCCGCCCGCAAGCCAGCACCAAATCGGGGTAGGGCGGGGCAATTTTCGGGTCGCGGGCGGCCTGCCAAACAGCAGGCAAAAAAGGCGCCAAAAGCCGCGCTGGTAGGGGCAGTTGCGTGTGTATCATCTGCAGTGCGCCATCCGGCACATTTTTTAGCAAGGCTTGCGCCAGCCCCTCGATTTTCACATCATGGCCGCGCCGTCCTTCGCTGATGCCCCAGATTTTCATTTGCACCTGTTCATTTATTTCAATAATGCGTATTATTATTACGTTTCGGCTTTCATGGTAAAGGGAATTTATGATGAAAAAACCGCGTCTTGATGCAATTGATATGAAAATTCTTGCCGAATTACAGGCCGACGGCCGTATTACCAATGTTGAATTGGCCAAGCGTGTGGGGGTTTCTGCGCCGCCTTGTTTACGCCGTGTACGGGCTTTGGAGGCGGCGGGTTTCATCACTGGCTATCATGCTTTGGTGGATGCGGCGATGATGGGGTTTGGCGTCACCGTATTTGCGATGGTTGGGTTACACTCTCAGGCCGAAGCGGATTTGAGAAGCTTTGAAGCAATGGTGCGCGGCTGGCCGGAAGTGCGCGAATGCCATATGCTGAACGGCGAGATTGATTTTATTCTGAAATGCGTGGCGGTGGATTTGGCCAGTTTCCAGACTTTTTTGACTGAAAAATTAACCCCGGCACCCAATGTGGCCAATGTGAAAACCTCGCTGATGATAAGGCAGTCCAAAAATCAGCCCGGCGTGTCGGTCCGCACTCTGGTTTAGTGACCCGACAGTTGTCGGTTTTTTTGCGGCGGATGCGCGCTTTGGAAGCCAAGCCCTAAGTATTTTAAAGCTTCGGTTATCAACAAAAACTGACTGGCCAGCAAAACTCCAGCAAACATAATTGAATTAAATCTAATCATCGCCGACGCGCCTAAACAAACTTCACATTGAGGATTTTGTAAGCCTTACTGCCGCCGGGAGCGTGGACTTCAATGCTATCGCCGACTTCTTTGCCAATCAAGGCGCGGGCGATGGGAGAGGAAACGGAAATTTTTCCTTCTTCCAGATTGGCCTCGAAATCGCCGACAATCTGATAGGTGACATTGGCCTGTGTGTCTTCATCGACCAAGCGCACACTGGCGCCAAACTTGACTGTTTTGCCGGACAGCGCAACAACATCAATCACCTCGGCGCGGTTTATCATATCTTCCATATCCATAATGCGGCCTTCATTATGGCTTTGCTGTTCTTTGGCGGCGTGATATTCGGCGTTTTCCGACAAATCGCCATGCGCGCGCGCTTCGGCAATCGCTTTGATAATGCGTTGCCGCTCCGGCCCTTTCAGGCGTTTCAATTCTTCATCTAGTGCGGCATAGCCGACAGCTGTCATGGGTGCTTTTTCCATCACATCAGTTTTGCAGAAAGTTGCCGTTATTTGCAAGTGCTGTAACGATTTTCGCAGAGGCAAATGTTTGTCGTATTTGCAAGCGACCGCATTTTTGCATCACAAAATACAAAAGCTGCGGTTTGAATGCTTTCTGGTTGGACCGTTTTTGTCAATCGTAGCAGTATACTACCCGTTTATTATGAGCATATGGTTCGCTTTTGTTCTTGTTATGGCGAGCGATGTTTGCTAAGCAGAAGGCCGTGTCTCGCTCAATGCGTGCGATAGCATCGGGGCTGGGTTTGAGTAGAGGGCAAGGATGCAATTACATATTAAAATCGGACGAATAGGCATAATACGAGTGTTTGTTGTCCTTTTTGTTGCAGTCATGGCTGCCCTCACCGCGATGAGCAGTAGTGCCAAGGCGCAAGACGCAGCATCTCAATATGTGTATAAATTAACGGGTGGAGCAATAAGGCAAATTACGAGCATCACTTGCCCACAAGGGCGTAATTCGGTACTCGTAGATTACGTTGGAGGTTTCGTTGCCGCGCGGCTTACCACCTGCTCTGCCAGCAGCACAATACCGGAACTCGTCACTATATTTAACAAGAAAGGTCCGACCGGAGTGGCAGTCCTCCCCAAAGACTACGTCGTCGCACGTCGGTATTCGTGGTTTTATGAAAGTGAAACAACTCCTTCTGTCACGCATAATGGTCAAGAACTCTACTTTGTTGACATCGGGCTAAGTTCACTATTCTCCGACAATAACGCTACCGTCGACAGTTACACCGTGCTTTTTGAGGAGACGGCGGAAAATTACGGCGGCAACAACGTAAATGAGACCCTCGGCACCATATACACTGGCGGTAGCACGATCAACAAACAATTATGGGCGGGAGTTCTAAATCAAAGTGAACAGTCCGCACAACGCGATGCTTGGATTAACGAGGGTAATAATCCAGCCCCCACGGCAAAAGATTACACGGTAACGGTCAATGATGCCATTACCGGTGTTGCGGTTGCCGGTAACGCCTCCGGCCACGCATCTTCTGTCGCAAAATTCACTCTCATTCATAGTTCCGGCGTGGTGGATTTGACAGATCCGGCATTAGTTAAACTCGCCCTCGGCATCCGGGGGAACGGCACCCGTTCGCTCGGCCTCAGTGACACAGAAACGAATACCCTCACCAGCACGGTTGTCACGGCCTGGGCCGAGCGGTATGGGCCGGAGGATTATTCCTCTGTGGTGGATTATGACGCCGGGGGTGTGGCGACCGGTGTGACGCTGACCCGCCCTGATGCAACGACATTCACCCTGGCGGCGACAGTGTTGCAATCAAGTGTGACCAATGCGATTGAAGACGCCATTGTCGCCACTTCCGATGTCTATCTAAGCACGACAGAGATTACCACGCTGGCCACCACACTCAGAACGCTCTGGGCCACCCGCGCCCGCGCCGCCAGCGAATACACATTGGTCATCAATACTGGCGGCACTGGCGTCACCATCACCCGACCCGATAATGCTGGCACA
>CAYQFO010000063.1:0-8145 GCA_964416815.1 uncultured Rhodobiaceae bacterium
TTTACTGTGTTCCTCGCGGCATAGATGTAACCAGTCTAACAATTGCCGATAATTCTAAAGCCTGCATTCAAAACTTGATTGAAAAAGAAGGTTGGCAAAACCAAGCCCGCGTATATTTAGAGGATTTTTTCGATCACAAGCCGGAAACGCCTTATGATGCGATTGTCATTTATGGTGTGATTGAGCATATCCCTTATTATCAACGATTTGCGGCTAAAATTTGGGAATGCTTAAAACCGGGCGGGCGAATATATTTAGATGGTTCAGCGACTCACATAAAATATGACCTTGGCGATTTCGGGCGTAACTTTATTTATCCGGGGGCGCATAGTTGCATGTGCCTTCAAGATGTAACGCGAGAATTTCTATTCTATGGTATGGAAATAAAAGAAGTGATAGATGAGCGCGAGGACTACGCTTTAACGCTGAAGCACTGGGCAGAGCGGTTTGAAGCCAATCGGAAAAAATTGATTGCCATTTGTGGGGAACAATCTTGGCGTGCTTTTCATCTATACTTATGGGGGACACATGTCGCTATGGCGGACAATACGGTACAAGCTTATCATATCATAGCAGAGAAAAATGAAGCTAAAGGACGCCGCCCCGGAAACTTAAAAAGAATTCTGCATTTTGCCAGAGAGCGAACCAGTCGCTAGAGAAACTTGTGTCATGAAAGGATGATGAAAAAATATGCAACCAAAATCTTCACAAGAAACCAATCCTTTTAGTTCACCAAAAACTTGTGCTGATTGCCACAGAGTTGTTATCGGCGAGAATTTTAAGAAAAGAAATATTTTTTTAAGAATTTTAGGTATTCCGATAATTTATCTTCCCTTTTTTTTGGGGTCTTGGATATTTTTATATCTTATTGGGTTATCTTGTTATTGGCATTTAAGATTGGTGGGCGCTGATGAAACGCTTAAAAAGCTAAAAGATTTCATGCCAGACCCTGAATCGCATAGGTATAGCTACAAGACGCAAATTGTTATGGAAAGCCGCTTTTCTTTGAATCATTATAGATTTTTTTGGTTTTTCAATTGTACTTGGTATTGTCCGACAAGTGTTGCCTTGCTGGAATGGTGTAGTTATCTCGTAAAAGTAGTCGAAGTTTGGTGGTGTCCTTTTCATCACAGCAAAAAAGATACTTATGTTCCCATTTCTCAATCGTTTTGGCATTTAGATAGAGAAGATACAGAAAAGATGCATCCAGATGATAGAGATAATCCGATGTTCAATCTACCAAAGGATAAGAAGTGAAGGTTTGACGCCGACACCTCGCTGAATGCCCATTGCAATAATTTACGATAAAACCGGAAAAGATGCGTAAGCATCAACACGGCGCGGGGAAACATATGTTACGCCTGATATTTGTCGCCACTTTGCTCATTGCACCCGCCATTTCTTTGGCGGCCGAAAAACATGGGCTGTCTTTATTCGGTCAACCGGCACTGAAAGCGGGGTTCAAACATTTCCCCTATGTTAATCCCAAAGCACCAAAGGGCGGTGATTTGCGGATTGCCGCGATTGGCAGTTTTGACAATCTCAACCAATTCACCATTAAAGGCATTGCCGCCGAAGGGTTGGGGCTGGTGCATGACACGTTGATGGCACCGAGCCTGAACGAGCCAAGCGCGGCCTATGGGTTGATTGGCAAAAGCGTGTCGCATCCGGCGGATTTTTCTTCGGTGACGTTCACCCTGCGACCCCAAGCACGGTTTAATGATGGGAGCCCGATTACCGCCGCCGATATTGCTTTTTCGCTTAAAGCTTTGCGCGAGGCACATCCTTTTTATCGCGCCTATTATGCCAATGTTGCCGACAGTGATATTTTGGGACGGCATAAAATTCGTTTCCGCTTCGACCAGACTGGCAATCGGGAATTGCCGCTGATTTTGGGGCAATTACCGGTGCTGTCAAAAGCCTATTGGAGTGCCAAGAGGCGTTCTTTGAAAGACACCACGCTTGATATTCCCGTGACTTCCGGGGCCTATAAAATAGCGGCCATTGAGCAGGGGCGTTCCATCACTTATGGGCGCAATAAAAATTACTGGGGGGACGATTTGAATGTGTCGGTCGGCAAGCATAATTTCGACACGATTAAATATGTTTATTTCGGCGATGATACGGTCGCTTTTGAGGCGTTGAAAGCCGGTAATGTGCATTTTCGCCGCGAATTTTCCTCGCGCATTTGGGCCACGGGCTATAACACAGCGGCGGTCACTGACGGCAAGCTCAAACGCGAAACCATCACGCTGGACGCAGGTGCTGGTATGCAGGGTTTTGTATTTAATATGCGCCGCAAGCGTTTTGCCGATGTGCGCGTTCGCGAGGCTTTGAACTGGGCTTATGATTTTGAATGGACAAACAAAAATCTGTTTTACGGACAATATAAGCGCACCGGCAGTTTTTTTGAGGCTTCCGAATTGGCGTCCTCTGGCTTGCCTTCGGCGGCTGAATTGAAATTGCTGAAACCTTTAGCCAATCTCATACCGGCGCGTGTGTTCACCACGCCGTTCAAAAATCCGGTGGCTGACGGCAGCGGTAATATCCGCAAACATTTGCGCCGCGCCCGTAGCCTTTTGCAACAAGCCGGGTGGACAATCGAAGGCGGCAAATTGACCAAAAACGGCACGGTTTTCGAGATTGAGTTTTTGCTGGTGCAACCGGCCTTTGAGCGCATTGTTGCCCCCTATGTGAAAAACCTCGCTCGCCTTGGTATTCAGGCACGCCTGCGCACGATTGACCCAACACAATATCAAAACCGCGTCAACCATTATGATTTTGACGCGATTGTCATGAGTTTCGGGCAATCCCTGTCGCCGGGTAATGAGCAACGTGATTATTGGTCAAGTGCCGCCGCCGACCGCCCCGGCGGACGCAATGTGATTGGCATAAAAGACAAAGCCGTTGATAGGCTGATTGAAAAACTGATTTTTGCCAAATCGCGGCGCAGTTTGGTGGCGGCCACACGCGCCTTGGATAGGGTATTGCTGGCCAATCATTATGTCATGCCGCAATGGCATGCGCCCTATGAACGGCTGGCCTATTGGCAAGGTCTGAAACACCCCGACCCGATGCCGAAGCATCGCTTGGGGTTTCCCACCATATGGTGGCGTACCGCGCCGCATAAAGCACCGTGAATCGCGACGCCAAGGCTTTGAAGATGTAGCAAACACCGCTAAACTTGCGAATCATTTAAGGAGTGACTGCTTTATGGTCGCCTATATTCTGCGCCGACTGTTACTCATGGTGCCAACCGTTCTCGGCATTATGGCCATCAGCTTTGCGATTGTGCAATTCGCTCCCGGTGGGCCGGTGGAGCGGGTGATTGCCCAATTACAAGGCCATGATGTCAGTGCCACGGCGCGCTTTACCAATGTGCAAGACAATATGCAAACCGCGTCAACCGCCGCCGTCAACAGCAAATATCGCGGCGCACAAGGCTTGGACCCTGAATTCATTGCCGAACTAGAAACCCAATTCGGTTTTGACAAGCCGGTGCATGAGCGCTTCTTCAAAATGGTGTCCGACTATGCGCGGTTTGATTTTGGCAAAAGCTATTACCGCGATGTTGCCGTGATTGATTTGATTGGCGAAAAACTGCCGGTCTCAATTACGCTGGGCCTGTGGACGACATTGCTGACCTATCTGATTTCTATCCCATTGGGTATCGCCAAAGCACAGCGTGACGGCACGCCTTTTGATGTGTGGACATCGGCGGTCATTATTGTCGGTTATGCCGTGCCGGGCTTTTTGCTGGCCGTGGCACTGATTGTACTGTTTGCTGGTGGCAGCTATTTTAACTGGTTTCCGTTGCGCGGCCTAACCTCGGAAAATTGGCACGAATTTTCGATACTGGGTCAGGTGGTTGATTATCTCTGGCATATTTTCTTGCCAGTGCTGGCCTTAAGTATATCGAGTTTTGCCGCCACCTCACTGCTTACCAAAAACGCCTTTCTGGACGAGATTCGCAAGCAATATGTCACCACTGCCCGCGCCAAAGGCCTCAGCGAGTCACGCGTTTTGTATGGCCATGTTTTTCGCAATGCCATGCTGATAATCATTGCCGGATTTCCCGGTGCCTTTATTGGCGCGTTTTTTACCGGCTCGCTGCTGATTGAAACCATATTCTCGCTTGATGGGTTGGGTCTGTTGTCTTATGAGAGCATTGTCAATCGTGATTATCCGGTGGTGTTTGCGACACTTTATATTTTCGGGCTTATCGGACTGGTGGTGACACTGCTTGCCGACCTCACCTATATGTGGGTGGATCCGCGCATTGATTTTGAAGCCCGCGAGGGTGGATAATGTTGACATTGTCACCGCTCAATCAGCGTCGCTGGCGCAATTTCAAGGCCAATCGTCGGGGTTATATTTCGTTGCGCGTGTTTCTTGTGCTGCTTTTCATCACCCTGTTTGCAGAATTTCTGGCCAATGACAAACCGCTTCTGATACTGCACGAAGACAGCGTCTATATGCCGGTTTTTACCGTCTATCCTGAAACCAAATTTGGCGGCGATTTTGCGACCGAAGCCGATTATCGCGACCCCTATGTGCGTAATCTAATTGAAGAGTCGGGCGGCATTATTTTTTGGCCTCTGCTACGCTATAGCTATAACACGATTAACCTTAATCTTGAGCACCCGGCACCAGCGCCGCCCAGTGCCGAAAACTGGCTCGGCACGGATGACCAAGGGCGCGATGTGGTGGCGCGGCTGATATATGGTTTTCGTATTTCGGTTTTGTTCGGGCTGGCGCTGACTGTTATCTCGTCACTTATCGGTGTGTGTGCCGGTGCCATGCAGGGTTATTTCGGTGGTTGGACTGATTTGGGGATGCAACGTTTCATTGAAATCTGGACGTCAGTGCCGTCGCTCTATCTGCTGATTATCATTGCTGCCGTGATTGAACCGGGCTTTTGGATTTTGCTGGGTATTTTATTGCTGTTTTCGTGGGTTGCTCTGGTTGGTGTGGTGCGGGCAGAATTTTTGCGCACCCGCAATTTTGAATATGTTGAAGCGGCGCGTGCTTTGGGTGTCGGCAATCTGACGATTATGTTGCGTCATTTGTTGCCCAATGCCATGGTCGCCACGCTGACCTTTATGCCGTTTATTTTGAACGCATCAATTACCACGCTCACCTCGCTTGATTTTCTGGGTTTTGGCTTGCCGCCTGGTGCCCCTTCATTGGGTGAGTTGCTGGCTCAGGGTAAAGCCAATTTGCAGGCCCCGTGGCTTGGTCTGTCGGGCTTTTTCACCATTGCCATTATGTTGTCACTGCTGATTTTCATTGGCGAGGCCGTGCGCGATGCCTTTGACCCCAGAAAGACACTGACATGAGCGGTCCAAAATTCGACCGCGCGACCACGCGTATCAACCCGTTGCTCAGCGTCAATGATTTGCATGTCGGCTTCCGCCAAGACGGTAAAATCGTTGATGCCGTGTCGCATGTGCGCTTTGACCTTGGGCGTGGCGAAACACTCGGACTGGTCGGGGAAAGCGGTTCGGGTAAATCGGTCACGGCGCTGTCGATTTTGCAATTACTGCCTTATCCGACCGCTTTTCACCGCGCCAGCGATATTGTCTTTGACGATGAAAATCTCAGTCTCAGCACCCCGCAAAGGCTGCAACAAATTCGCGGCAATGAGATTTCGATGATTTTCCAAGAACCCATGTCATCGCTCAACCCATTGCATTCAATAGACAAACAATTAACTGAGGTCATTCAATTACATCGTAATGTTTCAACCATTGCGGCGCGACATGAAGTCCAGCAATTATTGGCGCGGGTCGGCATTGACAATCCACAAGAGCGTATCAAAGCCCTGCCGCATGAATTGTCAGGCGGGCAACGCCAGCGTGTGATGATTGCCATGGCACTGGCCAATCGCCCGAAATTGCTGATTGCCGATGAACCAAGCACGGCACTGGATGTGACCATTCAAAAACAGATTTTGGACTTGCTCCGCGAGCTGCAAAAGGAAACCAATATGGCCATTTTGCTTATCACCCATGACCTTGGCGTGGTGCGTAAAATGGCCGACCGTGTGTGCATCATGCACGATGGTAAAATTGTTGAGAGCGGCACACGCCAACAAATTTTTGAAGACCCGCAAGCCCAATACACAAAAAAACTGCTGGCTGCCGAACCCACCGGCACACCACCCGCCCCAAAAACCGGCGAGACATTGGTTGAGGCCAACAATCTGAAAGTTTGGTTTTCGGTGAAGGGTGGGCTGTTGCGTCGCACATATGGCCACATCAAAGCGGTTGACGACATCTCGCTGAACATTGTGCGTGGCACGACATTGGGGGTGGTTGGCGAAAGCGGTTCGGGTAAAACCACTTTGGGGCGCGCCATTCTTGGTCTGCAAAAGGCTAACGGTAAAGCACTGGTTGACGGCACGAATATAATTTCTGCCGGCAGCGCGAAGCGTCGCGCCATGCGGCGGCATATGCAGATTGTTTTTCAAGACCCCTATGGCGCCCTCAGCCCGCGCCTGCCAGTTGGAGAGATTATCAGTGAGGGTCTGCGGTTGCACGAACCCGGATTGCCTGCATCGCAAATCGAAGAGCGGGTTGCCGACATGATGGAGGAAGTGGAACTTGACCCGACATTCAGCACGCGCTATCCGCATGAATTTTCAGGCGGCCAGCGACAGCGTATTTCTATTGCCCGGGCACTGATTTTGCAGCCGGAATTTCTGGTGCTGGACGAGCCGACCAGCGCGCTTGACCGCTTGGTGCAGGCACAAATCATTGATTTGCTGCTCAAATTGCAGCAGGACAAAAACCTGACCTATCTGTTTATCAGCCATGATTTGAAAGTTATTCGCGCTGTGTCCTATGAAGTCATGGTGATGCAATATGGGCGTTGTGTCGAACGCGGGCCCGTCGAGCAGATTTTCACCGCACCGAAAACGGACTATACGCGGAACTTGCTGGAAGCGGCACTAGACGGCTAAGCGGCCTATGGCGACCATCGCCCCTTCGGTTTTTGCAATACGGGCGCAAGCGGTCGCAAAGTCTTCCTCAACCACCTTCTTATGCGTGGCACTGGCGTGTAATAACATATTGTCTGCCGACATAATGGCGACATGACCGTGCCAAAAAATCAAATCGCCGCGCCGAGGCGCGTCCACTGAATTTACCGGATTGCCCCATAGCGCGGCCTGCATATCGCTGTCGCGCGGGCAAGTGCGCCCGCAACGCATCAAGGCCAGCTGTATAAGGGCCGAACAATCAAGCCCCAGACTTGTGCGGCCGCCCCAGAGATAAGGCACGTTGATAAAGCGATGCGCAATTTTTATCGGGTCTTGTTCAAATTCATCCAATGCCGCCAGATGATTTCGTTGAATAAAACCACCAGTATGGAGTTCCCCAAAACGGTCATCCATATTGACAATGTTCAGCTGCGCCCCCATGGATAAATCCATTAAAGACGGCGATTCTTTGTCGGCTTCGACGAACACAAAGCTGCGCAAGCTGCTGATGATATGGGTTGGGGTGGTTTGTCGTGACTGCAAATCTTTGACCGATACATAGCCGACATAATTGTCAACCACCGATTGCCCCCATGCCCATGCTCCAGTTTTTGCTTGCGGGTATTCATAGACGCAAAAGCCCTCACCATAGAGTAATTGCGTTTCCATTGGTGCGTCTGCTGCTGGTGCGCGGCGCAAAGGCGTTGCTGGTGCGGTAACGATAAAGTCATCGCCTTGTGCATAGCGCGGGGCATCAACGCGGCCACGCAGATGCGCTGCCGCCAAATCATCGCGCCACGCCGTCACCCGCTTATCTGGTTCGGTGTTGGAATCAGTCGCCATAGCGTGTCTCCAGCATCCGCAACACCCCACGCAAGGCCTGTGCTTCACCGCCAATGGGGCGCCCGGGCATCGCTTTCATATTCCACGCATAGACATCGAAATGCACCCAAGACACTGTCGATTCAACAAAGCGGGACAAAAACAGTGCCGCCGTTATGGAGCCAGCCATGGGCGAGGATGAAATATGATTGACGTCGGCAATCGTGCTGTCCAACCAATTATCATAACCGGGCCATAAGGGCAGCCGCCAGAGCGGGTCGTATACGGCGACGGCGGCGGTGCTCAATTCGTTCGCCAACCCATCATCATGGGTATAAAAC
>CAYQFO010000064.1:0-8008 GCA_964416815.1 uncultured Rhodobiaceae bacterium
ATAATGACCCGTATAGCTGGTTTTGGTTTTGGCCACAGCTTCGGGTGTGCCTTGGGCGACAATCTCGCCGCCCTTATCGCCGCCCTCCGGGCCAATATCAATAATCCAGTCGGCGGTTTTAATGACTTCCAGATTATGTTCAATCACCGCCACCGAATTACCGTTATCGACCAATTCGTGCAGCACATCGAGTAGCTTGGCGACATCGTGGAAATGTAGGCCTGTGGTGGGTTCATCAAGAATATACAATGTGCGACCGGTGGCGCGGCGTGACAATTCCTTGGCCAGTTTGACGCGCTGCGCCTCACCGCCCGACAATGTTGTTGCCTGTTGTCCGACTTTGATATAGCCGAGGCCGACGCGTTGCAGAGTGGTCATTTTTTCGCGCACGGCTGGCACGGCTTTGAAAAATTCGGCGGCCTCGTCAACCGTCATGTCCAGCACATCGGCGATTGATTTATCCTTAAAACGCACTTCCAACGTCTCGCGATTATAACGTTTGGCTTGGCAGTTGTCGCATTCGACATAAATATCGGGCAAGAAGTGCATTTCAATTTTAATCACGCCGTCACCTTGGCAGGTTTCGCAGCGTCCGCCTTTCACATTGAACGAGAAACGCCCGGGCTTATAGCCCCGTGCTTTGGCTTCCGGCAAACCGGCAAACCATTCGCGGATAGGCGTGAAGGCACCGGTATAAGTCGCCGGATTGGAGCGCGGCGTGCGGCCTATCGGCGATTGGTTAATATCTATCACCTTGTCAAGATGGTGCAGACCTTCAACACTATCATGTTCGGCGGGCGTTTCACGGGCATTGGTCAGCTTGCGGGCGAGTGCCCGATAGAGTGTGTCAATCAACAAACTTGATTTCCCGCCGCCGGAAACACCAGTCACGCAGGTAAATGTGCCGAGCGGAATGTCAGCCGTTATATTTTTTAAATTATTGCCGCGCGCGCCTTTCACCGACACAATTTTGCCTTTCAGGCCGTCTCGACGCGCGGAAGGGATGGGAACTTCCAGCGCACCAGACAGATATTGTCCGGTCAGGCTCTTTTTGCTGCTAATAATTTTAGTCGGCTTTCCCTCGGCAATGATTTTACCGCCATGCACACCGGCCCCGGGACCAATGTCAATCACATGGTCGGCGGTCAAAATGGCTTCTTCATCATGCTCGACCACAATCACCGTATTGCCGAGATCGCGCAGCCGCGTCAGCGTGTTGAGCAAGCGTGCATTGTCGCGCTGGTGCAGGCCGATTGAGGGTTCGTCCAGCACATAGAGCACACCGGTCAGGCCTGAACCGATTTGCGAAGCCAGACGAATGCGCTGGCTTTCACCCCCCGATAAGGTGCCTGAATTGCGCGATAGGGTGAGATATTCCAAGCCGACATCATTCAAAAATTTCAAACGCTCGCGGATTTCCTTCAATATCCGTGAGGCGATTTGTTTTTGCTTGTCGGTCAATTTTTTATCCAACCCGCCAAACCATTCATCGGCGGTGCGGATTGACATGCGCGACACTTCACCGATTTGCAAATCGGCGATTTTCACCGCCAAGGCTTCCGGTTTCAGACGAAACCCTTGGCAGGTGTTGCAATCGGTTATGGCTTGAAATCTCTCGATTTCTTCGCGCACCCAGCTGCTGTCGGTTTCACGATAACGCCGTTCCAGATTGGGAATGACCCCTTCAAATGTCTTTTTGGTTTTATAGCTGCGCATGCCGTCATCATAAATGAAGGTGATGGGTGTTTCGCCGCTGCCATACAGCACGGCGTGTTGTGCGGCGTTGGGGAGGTCGTTCCATGGCGTTGACATTTTGAATTTATAGTGTCGGGCGACGGCTTCCAGTGTTTGGGTGTAATAGGGTGAACTGGTTTTCGACCATGGGGCAATTGCCCTTTGTGAAAGGCTTAAACTGGCATCGGGGACGACGGCATTCGGGTCAACAAAAAACTGTGTTCCCAACCCATCACAAGCCGGACAAGCGCCAAACGGGTTATTGAAGGAAAACAAACGTGGTTCAATCTCATCAATGGTGAAGCCGGAAACCGGACAGGCAAAACGAGATGAAAAAACAATCCGTTCTGCTTCGTCTGTGTCATTCTTTTTGTCGGCCATTTCGGCGACCGCAATCGTGTCTGTCAGCCCAAGCACCACTTCCAGACTGTCGGCGAGGCGATTGCCCAAATCCGACTTAATCACCACCCGGTCAACCACCACATCAATATTGTGTTTCAGTTTTTTGTCGAGTGGCGGTACATCGGCAATTTCATAAAACTGTCCGTCAACCTTGACACGCTGAAAGCCACGCTTTTGCAATTCGGCGAAATCACGGCGATATTCGCCTTTGCGGCCACGCACAATCGGTGCCAATAGATAAAAGCGTGTGCCTTTGGGCAGTGCGGTCAGACGGTCAACCATTTGTGTCACGGTCTGACTTTCAATTGCGAGGCCGGTGGCAGGTGAATAAGGAATACCGATACGCGCATAGAGCAGGCGTAAATAGTCGTAAATCTCAGTCACCGTGCCGACCGTCGAGCGCGGGTTACGCGAGGTGGTTTTCTGTTCAATTGAGATTGCTGGAGACAGACCGTCAATTTGGTCAACATCCGGCTTTTGCATCATTTCCAAAAATTGCCGCGCATAGGCTGACAGGCTTTCAACATAGCGGCGCTGGCCTTCGGCATAAATCGTGTCAAAGGCCAACGAACTTTTGCCCGAACCCGACAGACCGGTAATCACAATCAGTTGGTCGCGTGGCAGGTTGAGCGAGATATTCTTCAAATTATGCTCACGCGCCCCGACAATACGAATTTGCTTGGCTTGCGGCGATTTTGATTTTCTTGCAGGCGGCATGAACAATCCTCATTTGGCTAGGCGAAATTTAACTTTAACAGATAATTCTGTCGAACCAGCAAAAGCGTTGCTGGTAAACAATCCACAGTAAAGGAAGGGTATGTGCCTGTAAGCAATAGCTGAAACGCATGCGGCAGGCTAGGCTAACCCGAATAGGGGAAAATCATGGCAGGAAGCGTGAATAAAGTCATTTTGGTTGGCAATCTGGGGGCCGACCCGGATGTGCGTAGCACCAAGGATGGTCGTCCGGTGGTCAATTTAAGCGTCGCCACAAGTGAAAATTGGCGCGACAAAAATTCTGGCGAGCGGCGTGAAAAAACCGAATGGCATCGTGTTGTGCTGTTTTCAGAAGGCCTGTGCCGGATTGCCGAGCAATATCTCAAAAAAGGCGCGAAAGTATATCTTGAAGGCCAGCTACAAACGCGCAAATGGCAAGATGACACCGGCAAAGATCGTTATACCACTGAGGTTGTGTTGCAAAATTTTGGCGGCACACTGACCATGCTTGATAGGCGCAATGACGGCGGTGGCGCGGACACTGTAAGCACCGATTCGGTGGCACCAGTGGCAATGTCTGCCAGCAGCGATGCAATGGATGACGAAATTCCATTTTAGATTAAAATTTATATTAAATACAATAAGTTAAAACCTGTCTTGTTGACGACTTTTGAGTCTGAAAAGACTGGCTTTTGTGCTATAAAAAGCCTGAGCAATGGCTCTTTTGAGGCTGGAAAAAGGCAGTGATTTGACTGACGAACGCGAACAAACAACCATGACGGGCGAAGACATCAGCGACCTTCCCAAAGAGGTGGCTGAGGGCGGTGATGGTAATGGCGGCAATGATGCTGGTGGGCGTCCGCCGGAGGATGACGGCGCGGACATAAGCCCGATTGCCATTGAGGACGAGATGCGCACCGCTTATCTTGATTACGCCATGAGCGTGATTGTTTCGCGGGCGTTGCCGGATGTGCGCGACGGCTTGAAACCGGTGCATCGGCGGATTTTATTTTCGATGCACGAAACCGGCTATGATTATAACAAGCCCTATCGCAAATCGGCGCGTGTGGTTGGTGATGTTATCGGTAAATATCACCCGCATAGCGATCAATCAATTTATGATGCGTTGGTGCGCATGGCGCAAAGTTTCTCCATGCGACTGCCATTACTGGATGGGCAAGGTAATTTCGGTTCGGTTGATGGCGACCCGCCCGCCGCTATGCGGTATACGGAAGTGCGGATGGCCAAATCGGCACATGCCTTGCTTGATGATATTGATAAAGAAACTGTTGATTTTCAAGATAATTACGACAATTCCGAAAGCGAGCCGACGGTTTTGCCGGCGCGGTTTCCCAATTTGCTGGCCAATGGTGCCAATGGTATTGCCGTCGGTATGGCAACCAATGTGCCACCGCATAATTTGGGTGAGCTTATTGATGCTTGTCTGGCACTGATTGACGACGAGACGCTGGGCGATGAAGAATTATTGGCACTGGTGCCGGGACCGGATTTTCCGACTGGCGGGTTGATTTTGGGGCAACACGGCGCACGCTCGGCCATTATGACCGGGCGCGGCTCGATTGTCGTGCGCGGGCGCACGACGATTGAACAAATTCGTAAAGACCGCGAGGCTATCATCATCACCGAAATTCCCTATCAGGTGAACAAGACGACGATGATTGAAAAAATCGCTGATTTGGTTCGCGACAAAACGATTGAGGGCATTGCCGATTTGCGCGATGAGTCCGACCGCGATGGGATGCGTGTGGTTATCGAATTAAAGCGCGAGGCCATCTGCGATGTGGTGTTGAACCAGCTGTTCCGCTATTCGCAACTGCAATCCAGTTTTGGCGCCAATATGCTGGCACTCAATCAGGGGCGCCCACAATTGATGAATTTACGACAAATGCTGCAAGCCTTTATCGGCTATCGCGAAGAAGTGGTGACGCGGCGGTCGAAATTTGAACTGGGGAAGGCGCGTGACCGCGCTCATGTGTTGGTTGGTCTGGCGATTGCCGTGGCCAATATCGACAAAGTGATTGCTCTGATACGCAAAGCACCCTCGCCGCAAATCGCCCGCGAACAGTTGATGGAGCGTGACTGGCCAGCGAAAGATGTTACCGATTTGATGGCCCTGATTGATGACCCGCTGCACACCGTGTCCAAAAAAAAGACCTGCCGTTTGAGCGAAGCCCAAGCGCGTGCCATTCTTGAGTTGCGTCTGCAACGTTTGACGGCGATGGGGCGCGATGAAATCGGCGATGAATTGAAAATACTGGGAGAGCAAATCACCGATTTATTGGATATTTTGCGTAGCCGTGACCGGATGATGCGTATTATTCGTGCCGAATTGGGTGAAATTAAAGAAACCTTTGCGACGCCGCGCTGCTCTGAATTTATCGAAGATGACGGCGAAATGGATGATGAATCGCTTATCCCGCAAGAAGATGTGGTGGTGACAGTCAGCCATGCTGGTTATATCAAGCGTGTGCCACTTTCAACCTATCGGTCGCAACGCCGCGGTGGCAAGGGACGCGCCGGTATGAGTACCAAAAATGAGGATTTTGTCTCGCGCATTTTTGTCGCCGATACCCATCAACCGGTGCTGTTTTTTTCCACCACTGGCATGGTGTACAAGATGAAAGTTTGGAAATTACCGGTAGGCAATCCGCAGGCGCGCGGCAAGGCACTGGTCAATTTGCTGCCGCTTGGCGAAGGCGAGGGCATTGCCGCCATGATGGTGCTACCGCAAGATGAAGATAGTTGGAGCGCACTCAATGTCGCGTTTGCCACAAGCTTGGGTAATGTGCGGCGCAATAATTTGTCAGATTTTGTGCAAATTAACCGCAATGGCAAAATTGCCATGAAACCCGATAAAGGGGAGGCCATTATCGGCGTGCAAACGTGCTCTGAGGCCGATGACGTGTTGTTGACCACTTCCAACGGTCGCGCTATTCGCTTTTCGGTTGAAAATTTGCGGGTGTTCCGCAGCCGCAATTCAACCGGCGTGCGCGGCATTAAGCTGGATAAAGGCGCCTCGGTTATTTCGTTGGCCATTTTGCGCCATAGCGACGCAACACCGGCCGAACGCCAAACCTATCTGAAACAGGCCGCCGCCATGCGTCGGGCAGCCAATGGTGAGCGTGAGGACGATATAGAAGATGTCACACTGGACGAAGGCGAAGCCACCGAAGATGTCGCCATGACGCCAGCGCAATATGCCGCCATGGGGGCCGCTGAGCAGTTCATTCTGGCGGTCAGCGAAAATGGTTATGGCAAGCGTTCATCGGCCTATGAATATCGCGTTTCAGGGCGCGGCGGCAAAGGCATTATCGCCATGACCGTGACGAAACGAAATGGTGATTTACTGGCCGCTTTTCCGGTTGAAGAAACTGACCAGATTATGCTTGTGACCAATGAAGGCACGCTTATTCGTTGTCCGATTGATGATATTCGCATCGCCGGGCGCAACACGCAGGGCGTGACGATTTTCAAAACAGATGATGATGCAAAGGTTGTGTCCGTGGCTTGTCTGGGCGAGACTGCGGCAGAAGAAGACCAAGAAGAGGCAGGGGGAGAAGACACACCGTGAGGACAGGTTTTTATCCGGGGAGTTTTGACCCGATTACCAATGGTCATATTGACATTATCCAACGCAGCCTGCGCATGGTTGATAAATTGTTCATTGGTATTGGAGTCAGTGCTTCAAAAAAACCACTTTTTACTTTCGAGCAGCGCCAAGCCATGATTGGGGAAGAAATCAGTCCGTTGGCCAAAAAACAGGGCGTTGAGCTGGAGGTTGTCAGCTTTGACGGCCTGCTGGTTGATGTGGCACGCCAATATGGTGCAACAATTATCGTACGCGGTTTGCGCACGGCGGCCGATTTTGATTATGAAGCGCAAATGGTTGCCATGAACCGGACAATGGTGCCGGAATTGGAAACCGTTTTTCTACCTGCTGCACCGGAAGTGGGATTTATTTCATCGACTTTGGTGCGACAAATTCACGCCATGGGGGGTGATATTGCTCCCTTTGTGCCTAAGTCTGTAACCAAAAAAATGAATTAAAACAATTTATTCACAGGAGAATCGAATGCGTCACATTATTCTATTATCACTATGTTTTATTTTGACCACTCATGTGTATGCGGTGGCAGGCGACAAGGAGACGATTATGTTGATGAAGCTAAAAGGCGGCACAGTTGAAATTGCTTTGCGTGAAGATTTAGCCCCCAATCATGCGGCGCGTATCAAAAAACTGGTATCGGAAAAATTCTATGACGGCCACGTTTTTCATCGCGTGATTGACGGCTTTATGGCGCAAACCGGGGACCCGACTGGCACTGGTCGAGGCGGTTCTGACTATCCGGATTTGCGCGCCGAATTTTCCAGCGAGGCGTTTCGCCGTGGCACATTGGGCATGGCACGTTCGCAGCATCCGGACAGTGCCAACAGCCAATTTTTTATCTGTTTCAAAGATGCCGCATGGTTGAACGGGCAGTATACGGTGATTGGCGAAGTGATGAAGGGTATGGAACATGTTGATGCCCTTGCGCGTGGCGAACCACCGGCAAATCCTGATAAAATTATCAGCCTACGCCTTAAAGATTAGACTTTATGCAGGTTGATTTGTTTGATTTTGACCTGCCTGAGGAAATGATTGCCCTGCGTCCGGCCATACCGCGTGACACTGCGCGCCTGTTGCATATTGACGCGGACGGCAAACTCAGCGATTATATTATGCGCGATTTGGGGCAATTTTTACGCGCCGGTGATGCGCTGGTGGTCAACACCACGAAAGTCATTCCGGCGCGGTTGAGCGGTCACCGTCACCGCTCAACAGATAGCGACAAGACGACAAGCGCAAAAATTGAGATAACGCTAACCGAAAGATTGGGGCCGGTGGAGTGGCGGTGTTTTTTGAAACCAGCCAAAAAGGTCGTCATTGGCGATAGGCTGGTTTTTGAAGATATTACGGCGGATGTTTTAGGACGCGATGGGGGCGAGGCCAGATTGCGCTTTCAGCTCGCTGATGACGCGATGGAAGCTGGTTTGGCGCGGCTCGGCAATATGCCCTTGCCGCCTTATATCGCCAGCAAGCGGGCGCCGGATGAACGCGACAATCAGGATTACCAAACCATATTTGCGTGCAAAGAAG
>CAYQFO010000065.1:0-7930 GCA_964416815.1 uncultured Rhodobiaceae bacterium
AATGTCCACAAATCGCGACTCAGAGTCGGCACCGGCCGCGCCGCTTCATCCGCCTCGTCATTTTCATCAGCAGCCTGATAAGAAATAATTTCAGCCCGGTAACGCACCGCCAGTCGCACCATGCCGCCTTCAATCATGGCGTCTTCAATCGTCGGGCGGTCAAGGCGGGTAATCTCGGTCATCAGCTTCTGACTGGTCTGCTGACGTTGCTTGATGGCCGTCTCAAAGCCGCCCTTAACATCGGCCCCCAGAAATGACTCAACCAGCGACAAATCGCCCGCAGCAAACGCCGCCAACACCATTTCATAGGCACGTTTCGCGCCGGACAAAAAATCACTTTCGTCAAATCCCGGCCTTTGCTGCCGCAAAAAGGCCAATCCGCGTCCTTCCGGCGCACCATCATCAATGTTTGTATCCTTGCCAATTTGACTTGCTTGCCGGTCATCATTCGCGGCTTTATTTGGTGCTTTTCTTGCTGTTTTCTTTCGTGCTTTCGGTTTGGCCACAGTTGCCGATTTGCCTTTCTTGGCGTCAGATTTCGATTGTTGTTGAAACGCATCGCGGTTGAGGCCATAAGCACCATGACGATTAGTGCCATTATCTTCATCATTGCGCGTTCCCAATACACTGCGCAAACGCCAGAAAATAATGCCAACGATAACCAACAAAATGAAATTTAATGGATCCATAATTCTGCCAATTGCTCCTTTTCACCCCTATATCATGTTTAACACCACGATGTCTGCTTTATACAACACTGCAAAGCACTGGCATTACAAGCACCATGCGGTAAGATGACACAAGCTGAAAGGAAAACTTTATGCCCGGCCTGCTACTGACTCTGCTTATTCTTGTTCCATTGATTGAAATCGCCCTGTTTATCCAGATTGGCGGGGCATTAGGCATGGGCTGGACACTGTTTTTGATTGTCGCCACTGCTTTAATTGGCCTGTCAGCCGTGCGCCGCCAAGGCTTGACCACACTTATGGCGGTTCAAAAAGCCCAAAAAGACGGACGCGCACCACTGGCCGAAGCCGCCCATGGTGTGCTGATTTTGCTTGCCGGAGGGTTTTTACTGACGCCGGGATTTTTTACCGATGCCATTGGATTTTTCCTACTTTGGCCGGGCGGGCGACGTTTGGTCATGGAAACCGTTCTCGGCCATTTCCTGCCGCCTCTTTTTCGCCAAACCGGACCGCGTCAAGGTCAACAGAAGCGGTCGGCGCGCCCACAGTCACCTAATATTATCGAAGGTCAATATCGGGTTGATGATGACAAACAACCGTGAACGCTCGCCAACAATGAGAAGGATTGTCTATGAATAAGCCCAAAGTTGGCAAACCCAAAGGCGCACCTACGGATTCTGGGATGAAACACGAAACTGCCGCAGAACCCACCGCGCCCCGCCTTGGTGTGATGACACAATATATCCGCGACTTGTCTTTTGAAAATCCGGCGGCCCCGAATTTTGCCACCGGCAATCCAGAAATTAATGTCAATGCCAATGTTGGTGCCCGCAAGCTCAGCGACACAGATTACGAAGTCAGCCTGAAATTCCGTCTCGAAGCAAAGCAAAATGACACAATGCAATTTCTAGTTGAGCTTGACTATTGTGGTGTTTTTCGGCTGGAAAACATTGCTGAAAAGGATCTTCGTCCCATTTTATTGATTGAGGCACCGCGACAAATTTTTCCCTTCGCCCGCCGTGTGCTGGCCGATGCCACACGCGATGGCGGCTACCCACCCGTATTGCTTGACCCAATTGATTTTGCTGGTCTCTACCAACAAGGCACGCAAAACGGCACAACTGGCGAAGGCGACAAGAACATACAGATTCAATAGACTAATTTTCTTGCAACCACCGTGCCGCCACCGGTAGATTTTGCAAAAAATCCCGATGCGCGGCCTGTTCGCTGGCCGCCAGCCGCGATGGCAGCGGGCTTGGGCGACTTTTTTGCGGTGTCCGCTGCGCCATTGACGGCGCGCCTTCGTCGCCCTCGCCTCTTGTCATGGCGTCATCGGCTTGAAAGACGAGTCCCGGCTGGCGGCCGCCGGATAATTCAAGATAGACTGCGGCGAGTAATGCGCTGTCAATGAGTGCGCCGTGCAAATCGCGTCCGGAATTATCAACCCCAAATCGACGGCACAGGGCATCAAGGCTGGCCGGTGCGCCGGGAAATTTTTCGCGCGCCATACGCAGTGTATCAATCACCTCATGGGCACCAAGCGTCTTGCGACCGGCGCGGACCAGCTCACTATTCAGAAACTTCATGTCAAAATCGGCATTGTGAATAACCAATGGCGCATCGCCGATAAAGGCAAGGAACGCGTCCGCAATTTCGGCGAAAACCTTTTTGTCGGCCAAAAAAGCCGCGCTCAACCCGTGTATCGCTTCGGCTTCTTTCGGCATATCGCGCTGCGGATTTATATGAACGTGAAAAGTATTCTGCGTCGGGAGACGGTTGACGATTTCCAGACAACCAATCTCAACAATGCGGTCGCCATTGTCGGGGTCAAGCCCTGTGGTTTCCGTATCAAGAATGATTTCACGCATGAATTGTCTGCTTTCGCCAATTATTTTTGCGCCTTCTTGGCCCGTTCAAGCCGCGCTTTAAGAGCCTTGCCTTTGCGCCCTTGTGTGATTTGCAATATATCACGCACTTGCCGGAGAGCGTCTGCCGCAGAAATTGAGCTATCCACAATAAAGTCGGCCCGCGCACGCTTTTCTTCATCTGATAATTGCTTGGCAAGAATGCCCACAAATTTTTCTTCCGTCATGCCAGCGCGCGCCAACACACGCCGACGCTGCAATTCAAACGCGGCGCTAACAACAATCGTGCAATCCACAAGCCCGTCACCGCCGGTTTCAAATAAGAGCGGAATATCAAGCACCGCCCGCGCCGCGCCAGCCTCATAATGTTTGACCAAAAAACCCATTTGCGCCGCCGCCGCCAATGGGTGAACAATGGCCTCTAATTGTTTCAACCTGTCGCCATCATGGATAACCGCTTGACCCAAAACCGTGCGGTCCACGGCCCCATCAATAATCGCTTCAGGCACCAATTGGCCAATCGGCGCAACCGCCGCGCCATTTTTTTCGTAAAGCACATGCACGGCAGCATCGGCGTCATAACGCGGTACGCCGAGGTCTTCAAACAAATCTGCGGTCAGCGTTTTGCCCATACCGATTGAGCCGGTCAGTCCCATCAAATACATCTACCGCTCCAATCCTATTCACCCAAATCAGTCCGCAATAGGGTTCGTAAACTTGCATCAACCGGTGGTCGCTGGCCGAACCAAATCTCAAAAGCAGACGCCGCTTGATGCATCAACATGCCCAAGCCATCAATCGGTTGCAAATCGGCACGGCGTGCAGCCTGCAAAAGTGGTGTGTCGAGCGGTGTATAGACAATATCGCTGACCAGCACGTGGCCGGACAAATTGTCGAGCCGCATGTCGAGCCGGTTGTGGCCGACCATGCCGAGACTGGTCGCATTAACCAAAAGACCGATACCGGCAGCCGCCGCCTCGTGCGCGTCCCAATCAAACACCGTGACCGTTGCACCGGCCGCGCGCCCAATCTCGGCCGCCGCCTCGGCATGGGCGCGGCTACGATTGGCAAGCCTAACATCAACCACGCCAGCCGCAGCCAACGCGACAATTATCGCCCGCGCCGCGCCGCCAGCACCTAAAATAAACGCCGGATGGTTGCGCCAGTCGCGATGATGCTCATCAAGACCGGCGACAAAGCCTTCGCCATCCGTATTCGCCCCCTGTGGTCCGTTGGCGGTGAATTTTATCACATTGACCGCCCCCAAATGAACCGCCGTCCGGCTGCATTTCTGCATCGCCCGAAAAGCCGTTTCTTTGTGTGGAATGGTGACATTGGCACCAATAAAACCGGCACTTTGCATGGCTTCCAATTCAGCCGCAAAATCTGCCTCAGGGCTTATCGGATAATACTCATAAACCGCATTCAGGCCCAATCGCCCAATCCAGTGATTGTGAATCAAAGGCGAGCGCGAATGCGTCACTGGCCAGCCAATGATAGCCAATTTTTGTTTTGTCGCATTCATACGCAAAGCCCGTCATGCTCCCGCAAGGCTTGCAAAAGCGGCAATAAGGGTAGGCCCAATATAGAGAAATAATCGCCGTCAATGCGCTCGAACAAATGCGCACCCACCCCCTCCAACTGATAACAGCCGACTGACGCCAGTGCTTTATTGCCGATTTCACTCAGATAGACATCCAAAAACGCATCGGAAAAATCACGCATGGTGAGCACCGCCCGCTCGCCATGCTGCCAGACAACGGCACCCTTTTCGACCAACACCACACCGGCGACCAAAATATGGGTTTTGCCGCGAAAAAATTGCAAATTTGTTCGCGCCGCGGCAATATCGCCCGGCTTGTCAAACAACCGCCCATCGCATTCAAGCAGCTGGTCGGCACCAATCACCAGACCCTCGGCATGAATGGCCTTCGCCTTGGCTGCTGCCAATGCCAGTGCCAACCCAGCCGCATTGTCTTGATGGTCTTGTTTCAAGGCCGCCTCATCAACACCGGAAATTTTTACGTCAAATGACAGGCCAGCACGACGCAATAAGTCGGCACGCACAGCACTGCCAGAAGCCAGCGTCAGAGGTTTTGCAAGCTGCATTATATTTCCTGCTGCCGATGGTCTTGGTAAAGATTGAGAATGGCACTGGCCGTTTCTTCAATTGAGCGGCGTGTCACATCAATCACTGGCCATTTCTCCCGCGCAAACAGGCGCCGCGCCTCTGCGGTTTCGTTTTTGATTTGCTCAGGGTCAATATAATCGGTCTGGCTATCTTCCTGCAACGACAAGAGGCGATTTTTACGAATATGCAGCAGCCGTTCAGGGCTGTTGGTCAGCCCAACAATCAATGCTGTTTGGACATCCAATAATTCGCGCGGCGGCTCCATGCCCGATATGAGAGGCACATTGGCCGCCTTAATGCCGCGATTGGCCAAATACATGCACGTCGGCGTTTTTGAGGTGCGACTAACACCGGCCAGAATAATATCAGCCTCATCTAAATCACCTTGGCTCTGGCCGTCATCATGTTGAATTGTATAATTGATGGCCGCAATACGACGAAAATAATCTGTATCCAGCGTGTGCTGGGTGCCGGGCTTGGCGCTGATTTCAACATTCAGATAAGCACCCAGTGTGGCGACAAACGGATCCAACACCGACATGCACGGCACTTGTAAGCGTCCGCAAGCTTTTTCCAAATCATGGAATAAGTCTTTTTCGACAATCGAAAACATCACCGGCCCGGGATTTTCGTCAATTGCTTCAAGCACACGCGTCAATGCTTTTTTACTGCGAACCAACCCATAGGAATGCGTTTTTACTTCGGCGCCAACAAGTTGCGAGCATACCGCTTTGGCAACAGCATTAATGGTCTCGCCGGTGCTGTCTGAAATGAGATGCAGATGGAAATATTTCATCAAAGCGGCCTAATTTTAAGCTTCAAAACTGTTAACAATGAGGACAAGTGGCACTTTACTGCATTCCACGTTTTTTATGCACATTTGTGTCGCCTCAGAAGTTGACTTATTTGCGATTTATTAAACTGTCTTTATCTATCTGTGGATAGCAAGCATAAGATAGCTGTGTATGAAATTTTTATTTATCCACGTTATTCCTATAATTATTTTCTTCTTTATTGGTAAAAAATCAAAGCATTTGCAGCAATTCAGGAATAAATTCGGGATAAATAATTTTAATCCCCGTAGTTTACAGTTTTCATTCAGCCCTTACATTTGGGTATAAAATTATTATAAAACAATAATCCCCATAAATCATTACCACCAACAACAACTACTATCTTTTTAATAAATATAAAAGAAACACATATGAAACCACTCCTCAATCTACTGAAAGAAAAAATACCGCCCCAAAAGCCACCTATTTGGCTCATGCGTCAAGCCGGGCGTTATTTGCCAGAATATGATATCACTCGCAAGCAAGCTGGGGGGTTTTTAAAACTTTGTTATCATTCTGAATTTGCTGAGGAAGTTAGCTTACAACCGATTCATCGATTTGATTTTGATGCGTCAATTGTGTTTGCCGATATTTTATTAGTGCCGCAAGCATTGGGGCAAAAATTGTGGTTTGAAACGGGCGAAGGCCCCCGCCTTGAACCACTTATTTCAGCTGACAATCTGTCACTTGAAAATATCAATAAAAATTTAAGACCTGTCTGCGATACAATATCACGCTTGTCAAAGAGCTTGCCCAAACGAACCACATTGATTGGTTTTGCTGGTGCGCCATGGACGGTTGCCAGTTATATGGTCGCCGGACGCAGCACATTGGACCAAGCACCATCGAAGCAATTGATAAAACAAGACAGGGCAGCTTTTCAGTCAATAATTGATATGCTGACGGAGGCATCAATTGAGTATCTGAGCGCGCAGGCCGTCGCCGGTGCGGAAATTTTGATGTTGTTTGAAAGCTGGGCTGGATCATTGCATGGCAAAGATTTTGAACATTGGTGCCTTAAGCCAGTAAAAACCATTATTGCTGGCTTAAGAATGCGTGGTGTAAATTGCCCGATAATCGCTTTTCCACGGGCGACAGATTATCCACTTGGTGATTATGTTCGGGCGGTTGATTGCCAGATATTGGGGCTTGATACAAATGCGGACAGAAAAGCTGCTTTGCGCGATGTGCCGGAAAAGATTGTTTTGCAAGGCAATCTCGACCCATTAATATTGGTCGCAGGCGGTGAGGCTTTAGACCGGGCCGTTGACACAATTATTGACGATTTTTCAGGCCGCCGGTTCATTTTTAATCTGGGTCATGGTATTTTGCCGCAAACGCCGCTTGAGAATGTTACACGCTTAATGGATAGATTGAATCAACATGCGTGATTTTATTATCGACAATTATTCTTGGATTCTGGCGCTGCATTTGATTGCGGTGATGTTTTGGATGGCGGGTATGTATTATTTGCCGCGCTTGTTTGTTTATCATGCTGAGTCAATCGAGCGGGGTGAGCCTTACGCGGTGTTTGAGCGCATGGAGGTCAATTTACTGCGCATTATTATGAATCCGGCAATGATTATTGCTTGGCTGCTTGGTATTATTTTACTCATGCGCGCCGGATTTTGGAACGGTGCCGGATGGTGGATTGCCGGTAAACTGGTTCTGGTGATTTTTTTGACTGGCTATCATGGATTTTTGGCGGTGATGCGGAAGAGTTTTTTATCTGGACGCGCACCCTATTCATCCGGCTTTTTCAGGCTGATAAATGAGATTGCACCCGTATTGACCATTATCATTGTTATTTTAGCGATTGTGCAGCCATTCTGACAGCTTGCAGAGGGGCAGGTTTTTGTGTATCTATACAAGCCCTCCCAAAAATTGGGTCGCAATGACATTTGGTGCTGCGCTCCCCTTTTTCTTTTTTCTTCTGTAGGAAATCATGGATCAAATTAAATTTGAAGACCTCAAGGCCAAGTCGCCAACGGAACTTCTAACATTTGCCGAAACGCATGATATTGAAAATGCCTCGACGATGCTGAAGCAGGACATGCTTTTTGCGATTTTGAAAAAGCTGGCTGGTGACGATATTACGATTATCGGTGGCGGTGTGGTTGAATTATTGCAAGATGGTTTTGGATTTTTGCGCTCGCCTGATGCCAATTATCTGCCGGGGCCGGATGATATTTATATCGGCCCGTCGCAAATCCGTCGCTTTGCCTTGCGCACCGGCGATACGGTGGAAGGCGAAATTCGTAGCCCCAAGGATGGTGAACGCTATTTTGCCTTGCTCAAAGTCAAAAAAATTAATTTCGATGAGCCGGAACGAGCGCGCCAGAAAGTGCATTTTGACAATTTAACGCCGCTTTATCCCGACGCCGCATTGCACATGGAAATGGAAGACCCAACAAA
>CAYQFO010000066.1:0-7612 GCA_964416815.1 uncultured Rhodobiaceae bacterium
TGCTGGTTGATAATGACCAAAATGCTTGCTCAACACTGCGCTTAAATCGCCCTAAATGGAACGCAGTTGAAGCAAATATTTTGACTTTCCCGTTCAATTCTTGGAGCGGTATTGATTTACTAACTGGGGGATTACCCTGCCCACCTTATTCCGTCGCAGGACAGAGACACGGTCGTAATGATGAACGTGATTTATTTCCGGCAATGCTTGACATTGTTGCGGCAACGAACCCCCGTGCCGTATTAATTGAAAACGTGAGTGGGCTACTCACGCGCCGGTTTGAAGTCGAACGCAAACATATTGACGATAAATTTGTAAAAATGAAATACAGAACCTATTGGATGTTATTTAATGCGGCTGACTATGGAACACCACAAACAAGGCGGCGCGTGTTTATGCTCGCCTTGCACGCAAGCGTCAAAGACGAGCCAACATGGCCTATTGGTATTGCGCGGCAGATGTATGTAGGTGATGCCATTGGCGATATTATGGGTGAAAATGGTTGGCATGGGGTTGAAACATGGAAAGCACAAGCTAATATTGTTGCGCCTACAATCGTTGGAGGATCAAAAAAACATGGCGGCCCAGATTTGGGACCAACACGTGCCAGAGAAAAATGGGCAACCATTGGCATTGATGGTATGGGAATTGCGAATGAGGCACCTGTCGCCAATTTTGTCGGTATGCCCCGCTTGACCCCTCAAATGATTGCGCGAATACAAGGTTTCCCTGATGAATGGCTTTTCTACGGCGGAAAAACAGCAAAATGCCGTCAAATTGGAAATGCGTTACCACCACAATTAGCCGAAGCGGTAGCAAAGTCAATCGTATCATGTCTCAGCTAAAAGGCAAAAAGGGTATCAAGGCTTTTTTATTAGCCAGAATTGGAAAAATTGTCACAACTGACGAAATTTATGAAGCCTCGGGTCAACAAAAGCAATATGGTCGCCGATTGCGTGAATTACGTGAAGACGAAGGCTGGCAAATTGAATCCCACAATGACGCGGCCGATTTGAAGCCAGATGAATATCGTCTTGTTTCCGCGCCGCCTAAAAACCTACCAAAACTTTCGCGCAATATAAGCAATCGCCTTCGCGCCACAGTGTTGTAACGCAACGGATTTACCTGTCAAATGTGCGGGCTTGCCGCAAATGATATTGATGAGGAAACAGGCCGACAGGTAAGGTTACATATTGGACACATTGTTGATAAAGAGCATGGCGGCAAGGAAGAGTTAAGCAATTTGAAAGCATTGTGTAGCAAATGTAATCAGGGAGCAAAACATCTCACACAAGAACCCCCAAGTTGGACTTGGTTGCTCAGTCAAATTCGCCGCGCAACAATTAAAGACCAAGAAGCGGCTTACAAATGGCTTCGCAACAAACTCGAAAAAGCGCCGTAAACAAAAAAATAGCATTGTGCATTTGGCTTTGTTTGACAAACCTGCAAAACAGCTTATATTGCCGCGCAGAAGTAGGCTCAGGCCGTGAGGGCCTGAAAATATAACCAGACGAATAGCCGCTTGACCGCAAGCCTCTATTTGTCCAGAACGGCAAGTCATAAAATGAGTTTTGATAATCTGGGGCTAGACCCCAAAATCCTGAGTGCTATTCAGGAAGTCGGCTACACCGAACCCACCCCCATTCAAGCGCAAGCCATTCCCCATGTGCTGGCCGGTAAAGATGTGCTGGGCATTGCCCAGACCGGCACCGGCAAAACCGCAAGTTTTACCCTGCCAATGATACACCGGCTGATGACCGGGCGTGCCAAAGCGCGGATGCCGCGCACGCTTATATTAGAGCCGACCCGCGAACTGGCCGCGCAAGTGGCCGAGAATTTTGACCTCTATGGCAAACAAACCAACCTCACCAAAGCCCTGCTGATTGGCGGCGTGAGTTTCAAAGACCAAGAGCAAGCCATTATGCGCGGCGCCGATGTGCTGATTGCCACCCCCGGCCGCCTGCTCGACCATGTGGAGCGCGGCGGTGTGTTATTGCGCGGCGTGGAAGTGCTGGTGATAGACGAAGCCGACCGCATGTTGGATATGGGCTTTATTCCCGATATTGAGAAAATTGTCTCGCTGGTGCCGTTCACCCGTCAGACTTTGTTTTTTTCGGCCACCATGCCGCCGGTAATCACCCGCCTGTCGGAGCAGTTTTTGTCGGCACCGATACGCATTGAAGTATCGCGTCCCGCCTCGACCAATGAGCAGGTCGGTCAATATGTGCTGCCCGTTACCCAAGATGGCAAACGCGACGCCCTGCGCCAGTTGTTTGACAGCGAAACCGTCACCAATGGCATTGTTTTCTGTAATCGCAAGCGCGATATTGGGGCTTTGCTCACTGCCCTGCAAAAACATAATTATAAAACCGTATCGCTGCACGGCGATATGGACCAGCATATGCGCCTGCGTATGCTGGACAAATTCAAAAACGGCGAAGCGACTTATCTGATTGCATCAGATGTGGCAGCGCGGGGGCTGGATATTCCCAATGTCAGCCATGTGTTTAATTTCGATGTGCCGACCCATGCCGAAGACTATGTCCACCGCATTGGCCGCACCGGGCGAGCCGGACGCAGTGGCACCGCCTTCACCCTCGCCACAAATTCTGATGCCAAATATATCACCGCCATTGAAGAATTGATTGGGCAGAAAATCCCCAAACGCGACATTGGCATGAAAGCCGACACGCACAAGCGGCAGGCTAAATCAGGCGATGGCGACACGCCAAGCAATCGCAACAGCGACAAGAATGGCCGACGCCGAGGACTGCTTGGCCGCAATAATCGTGACCAACAGCCCGACCCGAAACCGAGCAAAACGACCCCTCCCCCACCTAAAACAATCAAGCCCGCCAATGCCAGTGATTCCAGCGATGCCTTTGAAGGCAATATGCCCGCCTTTTTGAATAAATCGTCGAAAACCGATTAACGCCGCTGATTAAACCGGCGACCGGCCATGGCGGCGGCGATATTGGTTTTTTGAATATCAATCGCACCGCCAGCAATACCCCAGCCCCACGCATCGCGCATACGCCGCTCCATCGGATAAGCCTTAGAATAGCCATAGCCGCCCATTAACTGCACGGCGGCTCCGGTGACGTCACGGCAAATCTCATTGGCAAAACATTTGGCCACCGAGCTGTCGGCCACGCTGGGCAAACCGCCTTCAGCATTGACCACCGCGCGATGGATAAGCAACCGCGCCGCCTCCACCCGCATCTGCATCTCCGCCAGCTTTATCTGCACAGCCTGAAATTCAACCAATGGTTTGCCGAATTGTTCACGCTCTTGCACATAATCAAGCACATCTTCCAATGCTCCCGAAGCCTGTCCCAATGCCATGGTGGCATTCCCACAACGCTCCAAATCAAAGGCTTGCATCAGCTTGCCGAAGCCACCGGCAGCAACGACCACATGGCTTTCCGGCACTTCCACATTATCGAGGAAAATATCGGCCGACGGCACACCGCGAAAACCCATTAATTCTTCGGGCGTGCCAAAGCTGACACCAGCTGTATCTTTATGCACAAACACCGCCCCAATGCCTTTCGCCCCCTCCACATCGGGCTGGCGGGCATCCGACAGGCGGCAATAAACCAAATAGCCGTCCGAATGGCCGCCGCCAGAACACCATCGCTTTTGACCGTTCAATATCACCTTGCCGTTTTTTATCTCGCCGCGCGTGGTTAAATCGGTTAGCGCGCTACCGGCTTGCGGCTCCGACATGGAGACGGCCAGCATCATTTCGCCTTTGCACACTTGCGGCACAATTTCCTGCTTCAATGCGTCTGCCGCAAAATGCACCAGCGCATGCACCGGCCCGACATTGGCTTCAAATAGGGGAAAGGCCGACGCAGATGAAATTTTGGCAAATTCTTCCAGCACCAGCAAAGCCTCCAAATTACCAAGGCCGAGACCGCCGAGATTTTCCGGAATGTTAATCCCCAAAAACCCCATCTGGCCAAGTTTCTTCACTATTGCTTTATCGGGCGGATGGCCGGTTTTCTCGCACTGCGCGGCAATGGCAGGCATTTCATTGCCGGCAAATTTGCGGGCGTGCGCCTGCAATTCCCTTTGTTCATCGGTAAGCTGAAAATGCATCATCAAATTCCTTTATAGGCTTTTTCACTTGGAACATTATTGTAGGCTTGCCTCAAGTAAAATTTATTGCCACATTGTCGCATCTTATATTTTGAGGAGAGAAATGTGACCGACGCATGGATTATTGATGCCTGCCGCACACCACGCGGCATCGGCAAGCCGGGCAAAGGTGCCTTGAGCGAAATTCATCCGCAACATCTGGGGGCAACGGTTTTGAAAGCACTAGCCGAGCGCAATAAATTCAACACAGCCGAAGTGGACGATATTATTTGGGGGACGAGTTCGCAACGCGGCGCGCAAGGGGGCGATTTAGGCCGCATGGCCGCGCTTGATGCAGGCTATGATGTGCGCTCCAGTGCCATGACGCTTGACCGCTTTTGCGGCTCCGGCATTACCGCGGTCAACATTGCTGCCGCCAATATCATGTCCGGCATGGAAGATTTGACCGTTGCCGGTGGCACGGAAATGATGTCGCGCTATGGCACAGATGCCGCCAGCAGCTCGCCCTTTCTTGACAATGGCAATACCCGCCTACGCGACGTGCATCCGCAACCGCACCAAGGCGTGTGTGCCGATGCCGTTGCCACGCTGGAAGACATCAGCCGCGAGGCGGTGGACGCCTTGGCCTATGTTAGCCAGCAACGCGCCAAAACCGCGATTGAAGAAGGCCGTTTCGACAAATCGCTGGTGCCGGTTTACAAAGAAGACGGCACACTGGCACTTGACCGCGAGGAATTTCCACGTCCGCAAACCACACCGGCCAGTCTGGCCGAATTGGAGCCGAGCTTTGACAAGCTGGCGGATATTCCCCTTGATGAAGACGGCACGACTTTCCGCAAGCTGATAAATCAGGCCTATCCGGATTTGAAAATAAATCATGTGCATCATGCTGGTAATTCGTCGGGCGTGGTGGATGGCGCGGCGGCCTTGCTGCTGGCCTCGAAAGAATATGCCAAGGCGCATGGCTTGAAACCACGCGCCAAAGTGCGCGCTCTTTGTAATATGGGCGATAGCCCGACGCTGATGCTCAACGCACCGGTTCCGGCCGCCAAGAAAGTATTGGCAAAAGCCGGATTGTCGCTCAAAGATATTGATTTGTTTGAAGTCAATGAGGCGTTTTCTGTCGTCACCGAGCGGTTTATCCGCCATTTGGATATTGACCGCGAGAAAGTCAACGTCAATGGCGGGGCGATGGCGCTCGGCCATCCGATTGGCGCAACCGGTTCGATTCTGATTGGCACCGCACTGGACGAAATGGAGCGTCAAGACAAGCAATTTGCCCTTATCACTATGTGCGCCGCCGGCGGCATGGCACCAGCCATCGTGATTGAGCGCGTCTAAGCGGTTATCTCGCCCACCAATAAGGAAAGCGGAAACATCGGGGGGGTCGCGAAGCCGTTGGAAAGCGGTGCGCCTCAACATGCCTGTTGACTTTCCTGCCCGCGCCCCATGTTTTGGATCATGGGGCGTTTTGGCTGAACGGTCTCGTATGGCGTATTTGGTTGTCGCGGCTTGCTGATGCACGACCGCCTGTTTTATTCCGCCATCCCCCCGATGCAACTACAAAAAAACCGACACCTGTTTTCACAGGTGCCGGGCCGTTAACAAACCGCTCACAAGACCGGCCACGACGTATTCAGCCGAGGCTTTATTTCGCCGTCACCCCGGCTTTCCTTTTGAAAAAGAATAGCGAGGTGAACGGGTCATGCGCTCAAATGGCCGCTAGGCGATAGCGCATGATATGACTGCAATAAAAAGGCTCAACACCGAAGTATTAAGCCGCATACGTATATAAATTGCAGCTTGTGAAGGAGGTTGTTACGCCCCGTCACCGCACCGTTCATGCGATGACCTCTCCCTTATAGCAAATTTCTCAAACGAGGGAAAGGGAGAAACGCCGACTGCCTTGCGGTCGGTTTATCCCCCATGACGGGCTTGTTGAATTATGGCACCCAACTCTATGATTTGTCGGTCGGGTGAGACCGGTTCGGATTCTTGCGCCGATGCAGGCGCACCGACCAACAGCATTAAAACAAGCAATAAACCGCGCATCGCATCAAATCCTCTGCAAGAAAATTTACCCATCATACATCATTTTCCTGCTTTTGCCCGATATGCACCTCGCCACGCGCGCGCGCCAATTTTATCTGTTTTTGACGCTCGCGGAAGCGGCGGCGGTCGGCCTCGCTGTGCCGCCCAACGCAATGCCGACACGAAACCCCATGCTCATAATCCGCACCGCGTTTGTCGGCTTCGGTGAGCGGCATTCGGCACGCATGGCACATGTCATAATCGCCCTCGGCCAAGCCATGACCAACCGAAACCCGACTGTCAAAAACAAAACAATCGCCGCGCCACGCGCTTTCGGCTTCCGGTATTTCCTCCAGATATTTCAAAATGCCGCCCGCCAAATGAAACACATTCGCATATCCCTTGCCGACCAAATAGGCGGTTGCCTTTTCGCAGCGAATGCCGCCAGTGCAGAACATCGCAATGTTTTTCGGTTTTTCGTCCCCTTTCAGATTGGCAAGATAAGCGTCCGCCCAGTCAGGAAATTCCCGAAACGAGCCGGTCTTCGGGTCAACCGCATTTGCAAAGGTGCCGATGGCCACCTCATAAGCATTGCGGGTGTCGATAACCAAAGTGTCCGCATCGGCTATCAGCGTGTTCCAATCCTGCGGGCTGACATACGCGCCTGCATCAGTGAGCGGGTCAATATCGGCTTGCCCCATCGTCACAATCTCGCCTTTCAGCCGCACCTTCATACGATGAAAAGCTTGCGCGGCAGCAAAACTGAATTTCGGCCTGATGTCGGCAAATTCTGGCGTGGCGGCAAAAAAATCTAGCAAGGCCTGAATGCCCGCCGACGGGCCGGACACCGTGGCGTTAATCCCCTCGCGCGCCAGCAAGATAGTGCCTAAAATATCATGCGCCGAACACAGCTCTTGCAAAACCGTTTGACGCACAGATAAATCCGACAAAGCGACAAATTTGTAAAATGCCGCGACCAAAATAGGCGCCTCGGCAGGCACCTGCATGGGAACTTGAATCGGCGTGTTTTGCGTCATGGTGCAACCATCAATAGCCAACCGCGCGGTCGTCATGCCCGCGCGAGAAATCTGCCGCGCCTTCGAGGCGACGACCCTTGGCATCCTCATGCACCAAAATAGCCTCAACCCGCCCCAACGGCCATTTGAAACGCGGCCAGCTATACAGCACATGCTTGCGACGCCGCAGGCCATACAAATTAAACAAGTCGAGCGTGCCTTTTTCCAACATGACAAAATCCGGCTGCCACTGGCTATGGCTCTTGCGGGCGTGGACGGCTTGCTGCGCACGCATACCGAAATCGACAATGTTCATAATTGTCTGAAAAACCGAAGTGATAATCGTCGCCCCGCCCGGCGTGCCGACCACCAATTTCAATTTCCCGTCTTTCTCAATAATCGTCGGCGTCATAGACGACAACATGCGCTTGCCCGGCGCACTGGCATTTTTGCCACTCCCA
>CAYQFO010000067.1:0-7586 GCA_964416815.1 uncultured Rhodobiaceae bacterium
CTTTAATCCAACGAATTGTGCCGGTGGAGGAACGCATCAGCAGCGTGTCTGTCCAAATTTCATCATTCACATGCCTAATGCCGGACAACATGCTTCCCGAGGTCACGCCCGTGGCCGACAACACAACATCGCCCTTGGCCATTTCTTCCATCGTATATTTTTTCTTGAAATCCTTGATACCCATTTTCGTGGCACGTTTTTTCTGGGCATCATCAACCAGCACAAGCCGCCCCTGCATTTGTCCGCCCGTACACCGCAGTGCCGCCGCCGCCAGCACACCTTCCGGCGCACCACCTGTGCCCATATAAAGGTCAATGCTGGTGCTGGGGTCGGTGGTATGAATAACACCCGCAATATCACCATCGCTAATCAACGTGACGCGCGCACCAGCTTGGCGCACAGCGGCAATCATCTCACCATGGCGCGGGCGGTCAAGAATGCAAACATTGAGCAGGGACACATCAACACCTTTGGCACTGGCAACGGCGGCCACATTTTCCGCCGGAGACGCATCAAGGTCGACCAAATCGGGCGGATAATCGCCCCCCAGCGCAATTTTTTCCATATAAACATCCGGCGCATTGAGCAAACTACCGGCTTCGGCCATCGCCACCACCGCCAAAGCGTCGGGCATGCCCTTGGCGGTCAGGGTTGTGCCTTCCAGAGGGTCAAGCGCAATGTCCACTTTCGGACCCTTGCCGGAGCCAACTTTCTCGCCGATAAACAACATCGGTGCCTCATCGCGCTCGCCCTCGCCAATCACCACTTCGCCATCAATATCCAGCGTGTTCAATTCGCGGCGCATGGCATCCACCGCCGCTTGGTCGGCCGCCTTTTCGTCGCCACAGCCAATCAGCCGCGCCGCCGCAACGGCGGCGCGTTCGGTGACGCGCGCCAGTTCCATCGTTAATTCACGGCTAATTTTGTCGACCGGCATGTTGCTTCTCCTTGCGCCAAGCGTCCAACACCGGCAGAGCCAATACCTGCCGACAGAACGCTTGTTCATTTTGCAATACACCCAACGCCTTCTCCAAAGCCGCTTGTGTTATTACGTGCGTAATAAAAACCACCGGCAAAAAACTGTCACCCTCATTCCGCGACCTTTGCACAACTTCTTCAATCGAAACGCCGTTTTCAGCCAAAATTCGTGTGGCCGCCGCCATACTACCCGATTGGTCGGCCAATTCCAGCCGCACATAATAAGAGCGTTGCGGCGCCGTCGCAATGCATGACGTATGCATCAAGTCGCAGGCTTGGGCAAACGCCGGACGCCCATAGCCACACACAATATCGGCAATATCGGCCAGCACCGCAGACGCCGTCGCGCCCCCACCTGCCCCCGGCCCTTGTAAAAAAAGCGTCCCAAGCGGTGCCGCTTCAATCATCAGCGCATTCAATTCATTATGTACTTCGCCCAATGCCTCATGCGTGGCGACAAGCATGGGTGATACTTCCAAAAACACGCCGCCCTCATCTCCATTTGGGCAACGCTCGGCGACAGCAACAAGGCGAATAACCTTGTCAAATTGTGCTGCATTGGCAATATCGCGCGCATCAATCGCCTCAATACCGGTGACGCTAAATTGCTTCACATCCGGGCGCACCCCAAACGCCAATGCCGCCAGTAACGACAATTTTTGCGCCACATCCATGCCCGATAGGTCAAGCCTTGGGTCGGCTTCGGCAAAGCCTTTATCTTGTGCCGCTTTCAATGCCATATCATAATCCAGCCCGTGCCTCTCCATTTGCGACAATATGTAATTACAAGTGCCGTTCAAAATGCCACACAGACGCTGCACATCATTACCGGCCATGCTTTCGCGCAGCGTTTTAATGACCGGAATACCGCCAGCCACCGCCGCCTCATAAGCCAGCACCGCCCCGCCATCATCAAGGGTTGCATTAGACAAAGACGACAGCTTATCGGCATGCGTCGACAACATCGCCTTATTGGCCGTCACCACGGGCTTACCAGCGCGTAAGGCAGCGCATACTAAATCCAGTGCCGCACCGTTTTGTCCGCCAATCAACTCGACAAGAATATCAACGTCATCGGTCAGTAAATTGAGCGGGTCGGTTTCAAACCGGCAAGCGGACACATCAATGTCGCGCTTGCGGGCCGCATCGCGCGCACTCACCGCCACCAATTTCACATTCGGTAATGCCCCATCCAGCAAACGGGCAGCGACCATGGCACCGACCGTCCCCAGCCCCGCCAATGCAATGCGATATTGCTTCATGCGGTTTTCCGTTGTTCACTATATTTGTCCATAAAGCGTTTGAGATTGCGACCGGCCTGACGAATACGTTGCTCGTTTTCAACCAGCGCAATGCGAACATGCGTGTCACCATGTTCACCAAAACCAATGCCCGGTGACACGGCAATATCGGCTTCCTGCAATAAGAGAGTGGAAAATTCCAGCGAGGTCATATGCTCAAACGGCGGTGGAATGCGCGCCCAAGCAAACATGGTCGCTGGCGGTGACGGCACAGCCCAACCAGCGCGGGAAAACATATCAATCAACACATCGCGTCGTTCTTTATAAGCCTGACGAATGTCACGGCTGACCGCCTGCGGGCTGTCGAGGGCGCACGCGGCCGCCACTTGTATCGGCGTAAAGGCGCCATAATCAAGATATGACTTAATACGCGTCAGCGCCCCAATCAGGCGTTCATTGCCGACGGCAAACCCCATACGCCAGCCCGGCATAGAAAAACTTTTCGACAGTGAGGTAAATTCAACCGCCACATCTTTGCCCCCATCAATTTGCAAAATTGACGGCGGCGGATTATCGTCATCAAAATAAATTTCGGCATAAGCCAAATCCGACAGTAAAATAATCTCGTGCTTCTTGGCATAGGCGACCACTTGCTTGTAAAAATCAAGTCCAACCACAGCCGTCGTCGGATTGCCGGGGTAATTCAACACCAAGGCTTTCGGCTTTGGATGGCTGTTGGTCACCGCCCTATCCAGCACCTCAAAAAAATCCGTACCCTCAAGAATCGGCAAATGACGAATGGTCGCGCCAGAAATAATAAATCCAAAAGCATGGATTGGGTAGGTCGGATTGGGAACCAGAATAACGTCCCCCGGGTCTGTTATGGCCTGCGCCATATTGGCAAACCCTTCTTTCGACCCAAGCGTCGCAATGATTTGCGTATCGGGATCAAGTTTGACACCAAAGCGGCGTTCATAATAACGCGCCTGCGCCTTACGCAAACCCACGATACCGCGCGATGCCGAATAGCGATGCGTGCGCGGATTGCGTACTGTTTCGACCAATTTTTCGACAATATGGCGCGGCGTCGGAAAATCAGGATTGCCCATACCGAAATCAATAATATCCTTACCCTCAGCGCGCGCTTGCGCTTTCAGCTTATTGACGCTCTCAAACACATAAGGCGGCAGACGCTGAATACGCTGGAATTCTTCCGTCATTTACCGATTCTCAAAATTTTTGTCATGACTCACCATTATTTTCATAATTGACGGCCATGATTTCGCCTTCAGCGTGGAGCTTACCATCAACAAAAGCTTCACCACGGAATTTATATGCCGTACCGCGGCACCTGAGTTTTTTGACATGAATACGCATCTGATCACCCGGCACCACCGGATGACGAAAACGTACGTTATCAACCGTCATCAGATAAATCAGCTGGGCGGACATCGGCTTCCCACTCAATTTAGCATTTTGCAGCACCAATATGGCTGAAATCTGCGCAATCGCCTCAATAATCAAAACACCCGGAAAAATCGGTCGCGCTGGAAAATGACCATTGAACCACGGCTCACTGGCCGTCACGTTTTTAATACCAATACCGGTTTCCTCGCCATTCATCTCGACCACGCGGTCAAGTAAAAGAAAAGGATAACGGTGCGGCAGGAAATCCATGATTTCCTGAATCGCTACACTTGAACCCGGAACATTATCAGACATCGAATCCTCCAATTCATTACATCCCTGTCATATCAAAAAAGGAGCCGTGTGACCCCTTTTTCTTTTGATAAAAATTGAGAGACCTTAACGTTTTGAGAATTGGAAACTGCGGCGAGCTTTGGCACGGCCATATTTCTTCCGTTCAACCACACGGCTGTCGCGGGTTAGGTAGCCCTTGGCTTTCAATGTGCCACGCAAACCCGGTTCATAATAAACCAGAGCCTTTGATACGCCATGACGCACGGCACCAGCTTGACCCGACAAACCGCCCCCCGACACAACGGCCACAACATCAAACTGACCGTCGCGCTCGGCACTGACCAATGGTTGACGCACAATCATGCGCAATACCGGACGGGCAAAATAACTCTCTTCCTCACGACCATTAACGCTAATGACTCCTTTGCCCGGCTTAATCCACACACGCGCAATGGCGTTTTTACGCTTGCCCGTGGCATAAGCGCGACCTTGTGCATCAATCTGCGGCTCAACCACAACGGCTTCATTGGCGGCGGGCGGTGTCGTTTCTGTAACTTCTGACATTCGTTTCAAGTCCTTGTATTTTTTGTGTTCATGGCAGCGACATCCAACACTTGCGGCGATTGCGCGGCATGGGGATGGTCGGCACCGACATAAACTTTCAAATTGCTGAACTGGCGACGCGCCAATGGGCCACGCGGCAACATCCGTTCCACGGCCATCTCCAGAACCCGCCCCGGATGGCGGCTGGCCAGCATTTTCTCCGGTGTGGTTTGCTTAATCCCACCCGGATAGCCAGTATGGCGATAGTAAATTTTGTCAGAGTGCTTCTTGCCAGTGAATTTTACTTTTTCGGCATTGATAACAACCACATTGTCACCGCAATCCATATGCGGCGTAAAGCGCGGCAAATGCTTACCCCGTAGGCGGGCGGCAATAATGGCTGCCAAGCGACCGACCACCATGTTCTCAGCGTCAATCAGCACCCATTTCTTCTCGATATCTGCCGGTTTTGCAGAGTAGGTTTTCATCGCCTCTATCATATCTCAATCCGTTATCATCGGCTGAGGTGCCAAAGATGCTGTGTTATAAGTAGCCTCTGCGGTAAATGCAATGCTCTAATTCAACGATAATACAAAAAATGCAAATGTATGGTGGCACTGCCCAGCGCGATAATCGCACCAAATTGATGCGCTATGGCCAAGCCGACAGGAACGACCCAAATAAGAGCCAAAATGCCAAGCACAATTTGGGACATCAATGCCACACCCAAAATGATGGCATGACGCTTCACCCTATCGCTGACCGCCGCACGCAAAATGCTCATAATATGAAAGCCCGCAACCACGAGTAGCGCATAGGCCAGCAGACGATGGCCGAATTGCACGCTCAGCCGGTTTTCAAACAAATTGCGCCACACTGGCGATTGCGCCAATAGGCCGGACGGCCATAAGGAGCCATCCATAAATGGCCAGTCATTATAGCTCAAACCAGCGTCAAGTCCGGCAACCAGCGCGCCGATAAGCGACTGTAGCAAAATCAACCCAATCAGCACCGCGCCCCAAACAACCGACGCACCGCCTTGCCCATCGGCAAAATGCCCACGCCAATAATTCAGCGCCAACCAGAGGCTGGCCGTAAAAATGATAAAGGCCAGCCCTAAATGGACGGCCAAGCGATATTGGCTGACGTCGACGCGCTCCACCAATCCACTCTTGACCATATACCAGCCCATAAAACCCTGCAAAGTGCCCAACACAAACAGCCCCAGCAAGGGCAATAATCGCGTGCGTGGCAAGCATCCGCGAAGCCAGAAAAACAAAAACGGCAGAATAAATACCAATCCAACCACCCGACCAAGCAGGCGATGCCCCCATTCCCACCAATAAATGCGTTTGAACGCTGCAAGGCTCATGCCCTTATTGACCAGCCGATATTGCGGGATTTGCTTATATTTCTCAAATTCGCTGTGCCACGCATCCGCGCTCAGAGGCGGCATGGCACCGACGACCGGTCGCCATTCGGTAATCGACAAACCGCTATCGGTGAGCCGTGTCAGACCCCCAACCAACACGGTGAGAATGACAACAAAGGCAACGCTAAACAGCCAGACTGCAATCTGTCTATTGATTTGCGGCGAGATTTGCGGCGCATTAGAGTGTGAGGCAACATCATTCATGGTTTTTTATAGTGTCCTTATCACGCTTGCACCATAGCACCGCGTAAGAGCGACCAATAAACAAGTGCCACGAATAGGCTTTGCGTTTATACAGAAATCATGAGCCAAAACTTATTTCCCAAACCACGCCTGCCCATGCGCCTGCGCAAATTGATTGGCCTCTTTGTTTTATTGCTCTGGCTGATATTCTACGCGCTGCTTATTGTGACCATTGCGGTCAGTGGGCGTGTGCCACAAAGCGGTGTCGGTGAATTTTTCTTTTACTTGATAACCGGTCTGGTGTGGACACTCCCAGCCGCCGGCCTTATCTGGTGGATGCAAAAACCGGACTAAGCCCCACGATAATGGTCGGAGCGGCGGGATTCGAACCCACGACCCCTTGTCCCCCAGACAAGTGCGCTACCGGACTGCGCTACGCTCCGACTGTCGCTGTTGTCTTATTCACTTTCCCGGTGTCTGGCAAGGTGTAACGCTCAACGCTCGCCGCTCGATTCTTCATCACGCAGCAACATCCGCAGCCGCTCCAGATTTTGGCGAACGGTCTCCAATTGTTTGCGCTGCTTACTGCCCAGAGTTTGAATTTGCGGTTTCGCGCTCATGCCCTCGATTGCATCGCGGACATGCGCCACGCCTTGTTCGTCCAGCAATTTCTGCACGCCCTTAATCGTCAAGCCTTGATTATACAGCAAATGGCGAATACCCCCAATGAGGGAGACATCTTCGGGGCGGTAAAAGCGCCGCCCACCGCTACGCTTGAGCGGCTGAATTTGAGGAAATTTCTTTTCCCAGAAACGCAACACATGTGGTGGCACTTGTAAGGTTTCGGAAACTTCGCCGATGGTTCGATAGGCCCCTTCAGATTTTCTGCTGTTCATTGGCGGCCTTAGCGCGCCCCACCCATATGATTGATTTTGTCTTTCAATACATGGCTGGCGCGAAAGGTGAGAACACGGCGCGGGCTAATCGGCACTTCTTCGCCGGTTTTTGGATTGCGACCCATACGACTGTTTTTCTGACGCACAATGAACGACCCAAATGACGACAATTTGACCGTCTCACCCGATGCCAGTGCAGTCGAAATTTCGGCCAGAATCGTTTCAACAAGCTCCGCAGACTCGGTGCGTGACAAACCGATTTCATTAAAAACGGCTTCGCTCAAATCGGCCCGCGTGACTGTTTTTTCACTCATGGATGCTCCCTATGGTTTGTGCAATTTAAGCAAACGCAAACATGGCGTGCAACAAAAAATCAAAATAATTAAGCCCTTACAGCCAGCGTATCAGATTGGCACCCCACGTCAAACCACCGCCCATCGCTTCGGTCATCACAAGGTCCCCCGATTTTATCCGCCCATCACCAACCGCAGCACTGAGTGCCAAAGGAATCGAAGCCGCCGACGTGTTGGCGTGCGTTGCAATCGTGATAACGGTTTTTTCCGGCGGCAACCCGACCCGCTTGGCAACGCTTTCAATAATGCGCTTATTGGC
>CAYQFO010000068.1:0-5694 GCA_964416815.1 uncultured Rhodobiaceae bacterium
CGTGGGCTCGGGGATGGGTATAAGAAACTGCGTGCGCTCGCCGTTGAGTCTGTCAATAAGGGACCGTTTATCCGCAATACATTATTTGCCGATAAATCGAGCGATAAGGCGAGTGCGCTGGAAGAAATTTACCGGGTTATGCGTCCGGGTGAACCGCCGACACCGGAAACCGCCGAAACCATGTTTAAGGGGTTGTTTTTCGATTCTGAACGCTATGATTTATCGGATGTTGGGCGCGTAAAAATGAATATTCGCCTTGACCAAGAATGCCCTGACGATATTCGCGTGCTGCGTAAGGAAGATATTGTTGGCGTCGTGCGGGCGCTGGTTGATTTGCGCGACGGCAGGGGCGAGATTGATGATATTGACAATCTGGGCAATCGTCGTGTGCGCTCGGTGGGCGAGCTGATGGAGAACCAATATCGCATTGGTTTGTTGCGTATGGAGCGCGCCATTAAGGAGCGTATGAGTTCAATCGATATTGACACGGTGGTGCCACAGGATTTGATAAATGCCAAGCCAGTAGCGGCCTCGGTGCGCGAATTTTTTGGTTCCTCGCAATTGTCGCAATTTATGGACCAGACCAATCCATTGTCGGAAATCACGCATAAGCGGCGTTTGTCGGCGCTTGGGCCGGGCGGGCTGACACGCGAGCGTGCCGGATTTGAGGTGCGCGATGTGCATCCGACACATTATGGCCGCATCTGCCCGATTGAAACGCCGGAAGGGCCGAATATCGGCCTGATTAACTCGTTGGCGACCTTTGCCCGCGTCAATAAATATGGCTTTATCGAAAGCCCATATCGCAAAGTGGTGAAGGGCAAGGTCAGCAAGGAAGTGATTTATCTGTCGGCGATGGAAGAGGCGCGCTATCGCATCGCTCAGGCAACGATTTCTATGGCAGCAGACGGCACCATTCAAGAAGACCTGATTAACTGCCGCATCAATGGCGACTTTGAAATCGTTGCGCCAGATATGGTTGACCTTTTGGATGTCTCGCCGAAACAAATTGTCTCGGTTGCTGCTGCGCTTATTCCGTTTCTTGAAAATGATGACGCCAACCGCGCCCTTATGGGGTCGAACATGCAGCGTCAGGCGGTGCCGCTATTGCAGGCCGAAGCACCTCTGGTTGGCACTGGCATGGAGGAAGTGGTGGCGCGTGATAGTGGCGCGGCCATTTGCGCTCGTCGCGCTGGCGTGGTCGATCAGGTGGATGCGACACGCATTGTTATCCGGGCGACGGAAGAAACCGATGCCTCGAAATCGGGTGTCGATATTTACAATCTGCGTAAATTCCAACGTTCCAATCAATCAACGTGTATCAACCAGCGTCCGCTATTGCGCGTTGGTGACCGGGTGGAAGTGGGTGATGTTGTGGCCGACGGGCCGTCAACTGAGCTTGGCGAATTGGCGTTGGGGCGCAATGTGCTGGTCGCCTTCATGCCGTGGCACGGATATAATTTTGAGGACTCGATTTTAATTTCCGAGCGCGTTGTGCGTGATGACGTGTTTACCTCAATTCATATTGAGGAATTTGAGGTGATGTCCCGCGATACCAAGCTGGGGCCGGAAGAAATCACGCGCGATATTCCCAATGTTGGGGATGAGGCATTGGGTAATCTGGATGAGGCCGGTATTGTTTATATTGGTGCTGAGGTTGACCCCAGTGACATTTTGGTCGGCAAAATTACACCGAAAGGTGAAAGTCCGATGACGCCGGAAGAAAAATTACTGCGCGCTATTTTTGGTGAGAAGGCTTCCGATGTGCGTGACACTTCGTTGCGCCTGCCGCCGGGGACGAAAGGCACGGTTGTTGAAGTGCGTGTGTTTAACCGTCATGGCATTGACAAGGACGAGCGCGCACTGGCCATTGAACGCGAGGAAATTGAAGTCTTGGCCAAAGACCGCGATGACGAATTGTCGATTTTGGAGCGTAATGCGTATAATCGTTTGCAAGATTTCCTGCTTGGCAAACAGGCCGCTTCCGGCCCGAAAGGGTTTGCTGCCGACGCCAAAATTACCCAGTCTATGCTTGATGAGGTGTCGCGCGGTCAGTGGTGGCAAATTGTGCTGAAGAATGATCAGGCCATGACGTCCGTCGAGGCGATGAAAAAACAATTTGATGATGTCAAGGCAGCACTGGAAGCCCGTTTTGAGGACAAGGTAGACAAGCTGCAACGCGGTGATGAATTGCCGCCGGGCGTGATGAAAATGATTAAAGTCTATGTTGCCGTGAAGCGTAAATTGCAGCCGGGCGATAAAATGGCCGGTCGCCACGGTAATAAGGGGGTTATCAGCCGCATCATGCCGGTTGAAGACATGCCTTATCTTGATGATGGCACACCGATTGATATTGTGCTTAATCCGCTCGGCGTGCCGAGCCGGATGAATGTTGGGCAGATTCTGGAAACCCATTTGGGCTGGGCGAGTGCCGGTCTGGGATATCAGATAAATGAAGCGCTGGCCGCTTATGAACGCGAAGGCAAAGTCGAAGACGTTAAAGCGAAGCTGAGTGATGTTTATTCCGGTGATAAGGCTGTCAGCAAACTTTCAGATGGTGAAGTGATTGAAATGAGCCAGACGCTTCGCCGTGGTGTGCCGGTGGCGACACCGGTTTTTGACGGTGCGCATGAAGACGACATTGTTGAGCTTCTTGCCAAAGCCGGTATTGACAGTTCCGGTCAGGTGCAACTCTATGACGGGCGTAGCGGCGAGCCGTTCGACCGTCAGGTGACGGTCGGCTATATTTATATGCTGAAATTGCACCATCTGGTGGATGACAAAATTCACGCCCGCTCAATTGGGCCTTATAGCCTTGTAACGCAGCAGCCATTGGGGGGTAAAGCGCAGTTTGGTGGCCAGCGTTTCGGCGAAATGGAAGTGTGGGCATTGGAAGCCTATGGTGCTGCTTATACATTGCAGGAAATGCTGACCGTTAAATCCGATGATGTTGCCGGGCGGACAAAAGTCTATGAAGCAATTGTGCGTGGCGACGATACGTTTGAAGCCGGTATTCCCGAAAGCTTTAACGTATTGGTGAAAGAAATTCGTTCCCTCGGTCTGAATGTGGAATTGACCGAGAACCGTAAAGAACAGCAGGGTTAAGGCGTAAGAGCCAACAAGGAGACAGAGCATGAACCAAGAGGTCATGAATATTTTTAATCCGCAGGCCGCCCAGCAGGCCTTTGATCAGATACGCATCTCGATTGCCAGCCCGGAAAAAATACACTCCTGGTCGTATGGTGAAATCAAAAAGCCGGAAACAATTAACTACCGCACGTTCAAGCCCGAGCGCGATGGTTTGTTCTGCGCCCGCATTTTCGGGCCGATTAAAGATTATGAATGCCTATGCGGTAAATATAAACGGATGAAGTTTAAGGGCGTTGTCTGCGAGAAATGTAATGTAGAAGTCACGCTGACCAAAGTGCGGCGCGAGCGTATGGGGCATATTGAATTGGCCGCACCGGTGGCGCATATCTGGTTTTTGAAATCTCTGCCCAGTCGCATCGGTCTGCTGCTTGACATGACGCTTAAAGATTTGGAACGGGTTTTGTATTTTGAAAACTTTATCGTGCTTGACCCGCTGCTGTCGCCATTGACGAAAGGTCAAATGCTGACGGAAGAGGAATATTTTGAAGCCCAAGAAGAGTTTGGCGAGGATACATTCCTTGCCGGTATTGGTGCTGAAGCGATTCGGGTTTTGTTGGAGGAAATTGACCTCGACAAACTACGCGACACATTACGTGTCGAAATTGCTGAGGCGACGACGGAGTTGAAACCGAAAAAATTGACCAAACGTTTGAAAGTGGTTGAGGCTTTCATCCGTGCGCATAGTCGTCCGGAATGGATGATTTTGACTGTTGTTCCGGTTATTCCGCCGGAATTGCGTCCACTGGTACCGTTGGATGGCGGACGGTTTGCGACCTCGGATTTGAATGATTTATATCGCCGTGTGATTAACCGCAATAATCGTCTGAAGCGCCTGATTGATTTGCGCGCACCCGATATTATCGTGCGCAATGAAAAGCGTATGTTGCAGGAATCGGTGGATGCGCTGTTTGATAATGGTCGTCGTGGCCGGGTGATTACTGGCGGCAATAAACGTCCGCTGAAATCGCTCTCGGATATGCTGAAGGGCAAGCAGGGGCGGTTTCGCCAGAACCTGCTTGGCAAGCGGGTTGATTATTCCGGTCGTTCGGTGATTGTGGTTGGCCCGGAGTTGAAACTACACCAATGCGGCTTGCCGAAGAAAATGGCGTTGGAATTATTCAAGCCGTTTATTTATTCGCGGCTTGAGGCCAAAGGTCTGTCGGCGACGGTTAAGCAGTCGAAGAAAATGGTTGAGAAGGAGCGTCCGGAAGTTTGGGATATTCTTGAAGAAGTTATTCGCGAGCATCCGGTGATGCTGAATCGCGCCCCGACGTTGCACCGTTTGGGCATTCAGGCCTTTGAACCGCTGCTGATTGAAGGCAAAGCGATTCAACTGCATCCATTGGTTTGCGCGGCTTTCAATGCCGATTTTGACGGCGACCAGATGGCGGTACACGTGCCATTGTCGCTGGAAGCGCAGCTTGAGGCGCGGGTGCTGATGATGTCGACCAATAATATCTTGCACCCGGCCAATGGGGCACCGATTATTGTGCCGTCACAAGACATTGTGCTGGGTCTTTATTATATGAGCCTACAGCGTGACGGTCTGCCGGGTGAGGGGATGCTGATTGGCGATATGGCCGAACTGGAATTTGCCCTTGACCAAGGTCACATTAGCTTACATACGAAAATCAAGGCGCGGATTGAGGATATGGATGGGGAGGGGACGCTGGTAAGCAGGATTGCGGAAACCACGGCCGGGCGTTATTTGCTGTCGCAGGAATTGCCGAAACATCCGAGCCTACCCTATGAGACGATTAATAAGCTTATGACCAAGAAAGAAATTTCGCGTGTCATTGATATTGTTTATCGCCATACCGGTCAGAAGGAAACGGTTTTGTTCTGTGACCATATTATGAAAATCGGCTTCCGCGAGGCGTGCAAGGCGGGTATTTCTTTTGGTAAGGACGACATGCTGATTCCGGAAGAAAAAATCAAGCTGATTGAAGAAACCGGTGATTTGACGAAGCAATATGAGCAGCAATATATTGACGGTCTGATTACGCAGGGCGAGAAATATAATAAGGTGGTGGATGCGTGGGCGCGTTGCACCGACCGCGTTGCCGATGCGATGATGGATAAAATCTCGACCGTGGATGCCGATGGCACGAATGATGCAAATTTCATCAATTCGATTTATATGATGGCACATTCGGGTGCGCGCGGTTCACCAGCGCAAATGAAGCAGTTGGCGGGTATGCGTGGGCTGATGGCGAAGCCGTCGGGCGAGATTATTGAGACTCCGATTATCTCCAATTTCAAGGAGGGTCTGTCGGTTTTGGAGTATTTCAATTCGACGCATGGTGCGCGTAAAGGTTTGGCTGATACGGCGTTGAAGACGGCCAATTCTGGTTATTTGACTCGCCGCTTGGTTGATGTGGCGCAGGATTGCATCATCAATGAGGAAGATTGCAGCACGAAAGACGGCATTACGGTTGCCGCCGTGATTGATGCAGGGGAGGTGATTGCCTCTTTGTCTGAGCGTGTGCTGGGGCGTGTTCCGGTTGCCAATGTGGTCAATCCGGCAACTGACGCAGTTATTGT
>CAYQFO010000068.1:5704-7534 GCA_964416815.1 uncultured Rhodobiaceae bacterium
CAAGAAAGGTGCGCTGATTGGCGAAGAGCATTTGGATGCGATTGAAGAGGCCAATCTGGTGAATATAAAAATCCGTTCGGTGCTGACGTGTGAGACCAAAAGCGGGGTTTGTGCGGCGTGTTATGGTCGTGATTTGGCGCGTGGCACGCCGGTGAATATCGGCGAGGCGGTGGGCGTGATTGCGGCGCAATCAATTGGGGAGCCCGGCACGCAGCTGACCATGCGGACATTCCATATTGGCGGCACGGCGCAGGTTGTTGACCAGTCCTTTATTGAATCGAATGCTGAGGGTATTGTGCAGATTGAAAAGGCGAATATCGTGAAAGACAGTTCGGGTCGTTCGGTTGTTATGGCTCGCAATGTGTCGATTAAGGTGGTTGACGCCAACGGGCTTGAACGTGCGGTGCATAAGCTTTCCTATGGTTCGCGATTGCGGGTTGAGCACGGCCAAGAGATAAAGCGCGGCGAGCGTCTGGCGGAATGGGAACCCTATGCGATTCCGGTTTTGACTGAGCTTGACGGCGTGGTTGATTTCGAAGATTTGGTTGAAGGTGTTTCGATTACCGAGGTGATGGATGAGGCGACAGGCATCAGCCAGCGGGTTGTGATTGACAGTTCGGGTCATTCGCGTGGTTCGGATTTGAAACCGGCGATTATTGTGAAAGACAAGAAGGGTAAAATCAAGACGTTGTCGAGCGGCAATGAGGCTCGGTTTCTTTTGGCTGTCGGGGCGATTTTGTCGGTTGAGGGTGGCGGCTCGGTTCATGCTGGTGATACTCTGGCGCGTATTGCGACTGAGGGGGCGACGTCGAGCGACATTACGGGCGGTCTGCCGCGTGTGGCGGAATTGTTTGAGGCGCGGCACCCCAAAGACCATGCGGTGATTGCCGAAATTACCGGTCGTGTAGAATTTGGCCGCGACTTTAAGAACAAGCGGCGCATTGTCATTCATCCGTCTGAGGGCGATGGGGAGCCGTGTGAATATCTTGTGCCGAAAGCCAAGCACTTGTCGGTGCAGGAGGGCGATATTATTGAGAAGGGCGAGTATTTGATAGACGGCCATCCGGTACCGCATGATATTTTGGCGATTTCCGGGGTTGAGGAATTGGCGGCCTATTTGGTTAATGAGATTCAAGATGTTTATCGGCTGCAAGGTGTGACGATTAACGACAAGCATATTGAAGTTATCGTGCGTCAAATGTTGCAAAAGGTTGAGGTTTCTGCGCCGTGTGACAGCGACTACCTGACTGGTGAGCATATTGATAGGGTGGAGTTTGAAGAGACGGTTGAAAAGCTGAAGGCGGAAGGCAAAGAAGCCCCGGTCGGCGCGACGATTTTGCTTGGCATCACCAAGGCGGCGTTGCAGACTCGGTCATTCATTTCGGCGGCTTCGTTTCAAGAGACGTCTCGGGTGCTGACCGATGCGGCGGTCAACGGCAAATATGACAAGCTCATCGGGTTGAAAGAAAATGTTATTGTCGGGCGGTTGATTCCGGCTGGCACGGGAGGCTTGATGCAGCGTCTGAAGGCCGAGGCCAGCGCGCGCGATGCCGAATTGGCGGCGCAAATGCCTGCGCCTGAATTGCTGGAAGAGGCGGGCGAGACGAACGAGTCGGAGGCCGGGGCATCTTAATATAGAGTGCCAAAATTGACAAAAAACTCTTAGTTTTGTATTATTCGCTGATGTTTCAAAACATATTCAAGCGAAATGTTTACAGGATAGATGTCGACTGGAAAAAAGCCATAGGTTTTTCATTTCGCACGGCCTCTCGAAAGTTCACTCGCCTTATTGTAGCTTATTTTCTGCACAACTCAAATAGAGAAACCCTG
>CAYQFO010000069.1:0-847 GCA_964416815.1 uncultured Rhodobiaceae bacterium
GCTCAATGGGCTATAATGGGCGACAAATACATCAAGGCGCACGCCGCTGTCGGCTTCGGTGACGGTCTGTGCCGACACGATTTCACAAGGGGTCGTTTTGGCCATGGTGCAAGATACACAAATCAATACCAATGCGGAAGCAGGCGAGGCAAATCGCCCATCGCCGCTTTATGTGCGCACGCTGCTGGTTGTCGTGATTGGCCTCGGTGTGGTGTTGTTGGTCGGTGCGACGATTGTTGTCGGCACGATTGTCAAGCGGATAAATAACCCTGAAGCCGGAGCGCCGGTGTTATCCGGTTTTGGCACACAACACATTGACATCGGCACGGCGCGGCTGGTCGATGTGGAAAACGGTGATACGCGGGTGATATTGCGGTTGGAAGACGTCGACGGGTCGCTATTGGTGTTCGTTGACCCGCGTAAGGGCATTGAAACAGGTCGCTTGCGTCTCAAAAAAAATCGCGGTGCGGAATAATTCGGCGTGATTATTTTTCAGCCCTTTGCCAATCGACACAAGTAGCGGCAATAAAGGATGGGTTGGCAAGACCGTTTTCCAATTTGCCATAGCCCAGCTGGTTGCCGTCTTCCAATGTGACAACGCCACCGGCGCTTTCAAGAATGGCGTGTCCGGCGGCGGTATCCCACTCCATTGTGCGGCCGTGACGCGGATAAATATCGGCACTACCATCGGCCAGCAGACAGAATTTATACGATGAAGCGGCCCCGATGGTTTCGCGCACATTGAGGCGCGAAATCAGCGCGTCGGTCTCGGTGGCGCGGTGCGAGCGGCTGACCAGCACACGTAAGCCGGTCGGGTCAATCGGCGACACGCGTAAAGGGTCGGCAC
>CAYQFO010000069.1:857-7514 GCA_964416815.1 uncultured Rhodobiaceae bacterium
CGCCACCGGTCGCCCGGCCACCACCAGAGCGATATTGACGGTAAAATCGGTGCGCTTGGCGATGAAATCGCGCGTGCCGTCAAGCGCATCCAGCAAAAAAAATACATCATCCAGTCGCGCCGGCATTTGTTGGGCGCAGGCCTCCTCACCGACAATCTGGATGTCTGGAACCAATGCGCGAAGTCCGCTTTCGAGAATGTTCTCGGCATCGCGGTCGGCTTGTGTGACTGGAGATTTATCGGCTTTTTTTTCTTCGGCCACACCGTTTTTGTAATGCGCCATAATGCACGCCCCGGCTTCAAGTGCCAACCGACACAGCGATTGGGTGAAAGCAGGATTATGTAGATTAAAACCAATCGATGCAGAAGCCATGGCTTTTGCATATCATGGCTTGCACAAATGGCAAAGCCCGTCGCGTCAGGCAGCTTGTTCGTTGCAAAGGCGATAGCCGCGACCCCAGACGGTTTCTATCACGGGTTCGGAGGTGCCAGCGTGGTGAATTTTTTTACGCAATTTGCAGATGAAAACGTCAATAATTTTTATCTCCGGTTCGTCCATGCCGCCATAGAGGTGGTTGAGGAGGTTTTCTTTCGACACCACCCCACCGCGTTTCAGGCACAATAGTTCGAGTATTTGATATTCCTTGGTGGTCAATGGGATGCGCTGCTTACCAATGCGTGCATCATGGGCTTGCAAATCGAACACAAGACTACCAAATTTCATGATATTGGCGCAATGGCCGTTGGCACGGCGTATCAGCGCGTGAAGCCGCGCTACCAGTTCTTGACTGTCAAATGGCTTGAGCAAAAAATCATCGGCACCGCAATGTAAGGCGGCAAGGCGCGCTTCCACCTCGCTACACCCCGACAACACCAGCACCGGCACGTTATTTTGTTTTTTTCGCAAAGCGGTAATCACGTCTTGCCCACTCATATCAGGCAGGCCGAGATCAAGAATGATGGCATTATATTCATACAAATAGGTCAATTCCAGACCATCCTTGCCGCAATTGACCGTGTCAATGTGAATACACTGGTTTGCCAGCATCTCAGCCAATTCTTGAGCCAGCAGGGGATCATCTTCAATCAACAATGCACGCATGAGTTTACTCCAAAACAAACAATAACAAGTCTCTGATGAATGACCATAAGATGCTCACTGGCAAGTCACATTGCCGTGAACAGGCCGTGAGGTGGGCTTGCGCGGTCGCTATGCAGGCCTATAGTGCCGAAGGAAGGAGTAGCAAATGACGGCCGATTTAACCGACTTGCCTGAGATTGACCTTGATATAGGTGCGCGTGATGCGCGCGCAGGTCAACGCGTGGTGGTGGCGATGTCGGGCGGCGTGGACAGCTCGGTTGCCGCCGCATTGGTCAAACGCGCCGGTTATGATGCCGTTGGCATCACGCTACAGCTCTATGACCATGGTGAGGCCCGTCGCCAAAAAGGGGCGTGTTGCGCCGGGCAGGATATTCACGATGCCCGCCGCGTGGCCGATAGTGTCGGTATTGCGCATTATGTGCTGGATTATGAATCGCGCTTTCGCGAAACCGTGATGGATGATTTTGTTGACAGTTATCTGGCTGGTCATACACCTATCCCTTGTGTGCGTTGTAATGAGACGGTGAAATTTCGTGACTTACTGACGACGGCACGCGAGCTTGGTGCGACGGCACTGGTCACTGGACATTACATTGCAACAAGGCGCGGTGCGCAGGGTTGGGAAATGTATCAACCTGCTGATTTGGCGCGTGACCAGTCTTATTTTTTATTTTCGACGACGCAAGAACAACTCGATTTTTTGCGCTTCCCATTGGCTGAATTGAGCAAAGAGAAAATCCGCACTTACGCAAAGGCGCTGGGGCTGACGGTCGCCGACAAGCCGGACAGTCAAGATATTTGCTTTGTCCCGAATGGCGATTATGCTGGTGTGATAAAGCGTTTGCGGCCGGATGCCAGCCTGCCCGGCGATATTTGTCATATTGATGGCACGGTGCTGGGACGGCACATGGGCGTTTTGCATTATACGGTCGGTCAGCGTCGCGGTCTTGGCGTGGCCGCGGGTGAGCCGCTTTATGTGGTCAAGATTGACGCCGACAAGCGCGAGGTGATTGTCGGCCCACGCCAAGCACTGGCCTGTCGGCGGATGTCGTTGAATGACGTAAATTGGCTGGGGTCGCAAGAGCCGCAGCGTGAAGGGCGGCATAAAGTGCGTGTGCGGATACGCTCGACCAGCCAACCGGCTGTGGCAGAATTACGGCTGGATAAAACCGGCGCCGAAGTGGTGTTGAATGAGGCCGAGGAGGGCGTCTCGCCGGGGCAGGCTTGCGTGTTTTACGCCCCCGATACCAATCGTGTGCTTGGTGGCGGTTGGATTGATGCGACCACGCTTGAGAGGGAATTTCTGGATGACTCTGTCGCTACGTCTTGAGATTAAGCAGTCTCAGAAGCTGAAAATGAATCCGCAAATGCAGCAGGCGATTGCTCTGTTGCAGCTCACCAATGTGCAACTGACGGATATGTTGAAAAAGGAGATGGAGCAAAATCCGTTTTTGGCTTTTGATGCGGCGGATTATGGTGACCGGCAGGGGGGTGCGAGGGGTGTGGTCTCGCAGGTGCCGGATTTGGGGCAGATTGAGGCGCGGCGCGACAGTTTGAGCGCGCATATTGTGCGCCAGATAGGCACATTGTTTGCCGATGCGGATGAGCGGCGTCTGGCGGTTGAATTGAGCGGTTGGCTGGATGAGGGCGGGTTTTTACGCGAAAGCGATACCGATATTTGTGCGCATTTTGCTGTGTCGTCCGAGGTTCTGAGCACCCTGTTGACGCGCTTGCGCGAGATAGAGCCGGTTGGTTTATTTGCGCGTAATCTGGCTGATTGTTTTGCGGTGCAGTTGCAAAATCAGGGCGTTTATGATGCGGCTTATGAGGTTTTGCTGGCTGATATGGGGCGTTTGGGGCAGGGTGATTTAGCGGGTTTTGCGGCGGCGTGCGGGGTTGATGAGGCGCGGCTGATGGAGATGATTGCGTCTCTGCGCGCGTTGACGAGCAATCCGGCGGCGGATTATGAGGTGGACGAGACGCTCTTGCGCCCGCCGGATATTTTTGTGCGCCGCGAAGAAGTGCGGGCGGCAGTGGTCTGGCACGCCGCGCTAAATGAGGAAACCCTGCCGCAAGTTCTGGTGCTGGAGCGCGATTGGGAAGCAATGGCGCAGCGCAAATTATCGGATGCCGAGCGAGATTTTATGAAGAACAATATCGCCTCGGCGCGTTGGTTGAGACACGCGGCGCATCAGCGCGCGGCGACGTTATTGCGCGTGGCCGAGGCAGTGGTGGTGCAACAGCAGCGTTTTATGAGCGAAGGGTTTTCGGGGCTTTTGCCGTTGCGTCTACGCGATATTGCGGCGACGTTGGAGGTTCACGAAAGCACGGTCAGCCGCACGGTGGTCGGCAAGTTGATAGCGACGCCGCATGGGGTGGTGGCGTTGAAAGATTTGTTTTCGGTGGCTTTATCGGGCGCGGGCAATGCGCGCGTGGTTTCGGGTGCGGCGATACGGGCGCGGATGGTGCAGCTTATTGCGGCGGAGGGGTCTGCTGTTTTGTCGGATGCCGGGCTGACTGCCGCGCTTGGGGATGAGGGGATTGTTCTGGCGCGTCGGACGGTTACGAAATATCGAGAGCGGTTGAATATCCCGACGTCTGGTTTGCGGCGGCGTGCGTTGAAATTGAAGTGCTGATTGCGCGGCTGCCAGTTTTGTTTTATATGAGCGGGGCGTGTGGCGGAGTAGCTCAGCCGGTTAGAGCAGCGGAATCATAATCCGCGTGTCGGGGGTTCGAGTCCCTCCTCCGCTACCAAAGCGCTAATCTGACTTGCTGAGCAAGTCCAATTCTTTCGCTTTTTGGCGCAGCATTTTCTCCGACCGCCAGAGCTTGAAGCGCAAATGCCGAAAGGGTATGCCCCGTGCATAGGCTTGGCGCAGATAATTTTCCTCTTGGGGTGGCCACGATATCGGGGTCAATAACGCGATGCCGTATAAAACGCTTTTGAATAGAGTAATAGCCATGGCCACTGGCGCCAGCACAATGGCCAGCGTCCAAAAAGCCGTATAACGCAATGGTTTTATTAGAATTTTCTGTACTCTCTTGAACATGTCTGTCACCACCTAGCGAACCAAAACGGCACTTCGCCAGAAATGACGAAGTGCCGGGGTGGTAGCAGCACCGCTCCAAGAAGGACCGACGGCGTATTCAGCCAAGGCCTTATTCCGCCGTCACCCCGACTAAAGTCGAGATGACGGGTTTGTAACGGCAAATAATTAAGGAAATGGAAACCCACATCCTCACGCAAACAGTCTGTTTGGGGGTATAAAATGACCGTTGCCAAACATCTGCACACGGCTTATTTACCGCTTGAAGCGAGGGCTGCCCCCCGACAGCCGCACCGTCCGTGCGCCTGCTACGACTAGGCTAACACACGCCTAGTCGGCAGTCATGGAACTTATCGCAATCAGTTGAGCGCAAACACGAGCAAAATATGCCATGTTACAAAGTAGCAAAAAGTTAGAAAGAGATAATCAATGAATGAAATAAACATACCCATTGAAGTCGCGCCTTTGGCTTCTATTTGATGAGGTTCAAGGAATGCTCCGACTAATTTTTCGTTAATCGCCACCACTACGCTCCCTCATCAGAAAACAGAAAACGAAACTTCTGAAGGTCAGTTCCGCACTCTCTGGCATCAATTGAGCTATATAGAGGGTCGATAAACCTGTTCCTGTACCTATCTCAAGCAGGCGTTTGTTGGCTATTGGGGCAGCCAACAATGCACACAGCTCAGCTACGGCTGGATCGCACGACATATCGAATCCAGCCTCATCACTTTGGGAGGAAATTAAATCAATATTACTTTGTAGTTCTTTCGATAAGTGCATGGCTTCCCCCAGCGGCATCGCTCATAATAATATCGCCGAAAGCACTAAGTTTGATGACGACCAACTTCTTCACTGGCCTGACTTGCCTTCGCAAATAAGGGGTTACATTTTCTGAGACCAGAGCAGTTTGAAGGCGAAGACGAGCATAATCAAAAGCAGCAAAAAGGCGGCAGGTAATGCCAAACTATAGCCAATCACGCCGTATATATTGCTCATTCCCAACGGATTGTCGGCAAAAGAAAGGGCTCGCGTGCCAGCCGCATTGCCCAACCAGTAAAATACGGTATTCGCCCAACCAGCGAAAATAATGCCATAAGCAGTCAAACGCTGCATGTTTCCGGTCAGCCTGATATGGGGTAGAGCCAGTGCCAGACCCAGCACCAGCAGGCCGTTGGTGAGGCCGCCCGTATGCGCTCGTACCCAGCCCTCGGTGTTGCCGTAATAGGGCATATCAACAATCATGCCGGGCCAGACTTCAAGCCCGCCAATCAGCCCGAAGCCCAACATGAAACCAGCCAGCAATGCGACAATTAAAATCAAAATGGCATGTCCCATCATAAGTTTTTGATAATTATTCATTTGTCTCTCCCTAATGGATGTTATTCAATTTGCAACACATTGCCGCCTGCTTTTGTTACAAAGGCTAGCAAATTTTGTCACCAATACCAGCACAAAATAGCTTTTGCACTGGTTCAATAAGCTGAACGCTGGCCGGATATTTGGCGCAAGACCGCGCCATGATGGTAAATTTCGGATGGCAAAACTTTCCGGATGGATATAGGCAAGCGCGGTAAATCATGGCAAAGTGACAAGCATAGTGACAAGCATAGTGACAAGCATAGTGACAAGCATAGTGACAAGTATAAGTAATGGTGTAAGGAGTTTGCATTTTATGGGTATTTTGCGTCCATTGTTTCTGATGGTTTTATGGGTCACGCCGGTGTCGGCGGTAGAGCTGCCGAAATGTCGCAATCTGGCGGGCTATGAGTTGAAGCAGGTTTGTGAAGCCCACAATCAGCGCGCCCAATGGCAGGTCGAAGAAACGGCACGGCGGGTGACTATCGGTTTGGAAGCGATACTTATCAAACACGCTGAGGCCGACAGTGACGGCATTTTGGCGATGCTCAAAAACTATCTTGACGGGGCGGTTGAAACCATCAGCAACATATTTTAACCTTGCTTGGCGGTTCATTCGTAGCCCGCTAAAACAGGAAACGCTGGTGAAACAATTTTCGGACCTACCCGACAGCCTGAAAACCCGTTATCAAAGCTGGCGCACGAATATATTTCCGCCGCACGCCGCAGACTATCGTCGTTTGTCCGAACAAGGGCAAAACCCATCGGTGATGGTGATTTCTTGTTGCGATAGCCGGGTGCGGGCGAGCGAGATATTTGGCGCCGAATCGGGTGAATTTTTCATCCACCGCAATATCGCCAATCTGGTGCCACCCTACCAGCCGCAAAGCGATTTTCACGGCACATCTTCGGCGGTGGAATATGCTGTGAGAACTCTCAAAGTAAAACATATAATGGTGCTGGGTCATGCGCATTGCGGCGGCGTGGAAGCATGCCATGCCATGTGTGCCGATGGCGTTGATGCGCGCGGTGGTGAGGCGAATTATGAGTTTATCGGCCATTGGTTGGGCATGTTGCGTCCGGCCTATGAGCAAGAAGAGAAAAAAGCCGCGCCCGAAACCCAGCTGACAGAAATGGGGCAGGCTGGCAT
>CAYQFO010000070.1:0-7501 GCA_964416815.1 uncultured Rhodobiaceae bacterium
GTACCGCCATTTCAGCCGCAGCCGTCGGCGTGGGGGCGCGGCGGTCGGCGGCAAAATCAATCAGCGTCGTATCGGTTTCATGGCCAATGGCGGAAATCAAGGGAATATCGGATTGCGCCGCCGTGCGCACGACAATCTCCTCATTAAAACCCCACAAGTCTTCCAGCGAGCCGCCACCACGCGCCACAATCAGCACATCAGGGCGCGGCACATTCGCGTTTGGCAGCGCATTGAAACCAGCAATGGCGCGCGCCACTTCCTCAGCACAATTTTCGCCCTGCACCCGCACCGGCCAAACCAGCACATGACGCGGAAAGCGGTCGGCCAGCCGATGCAGAATATCGCGAATGACCGCGCCGGACGGGCTGGTAATCACGCCAATCACTTGCGGCAGAAAGGGCAGAGGTTTTTTGCGGGTTTCGTCAAACAGACCCTCAGCCGTCAGTTGTTTTTTACGCGCCTCCAGCAAGGCCATCAGCGCACCAACACCTGCCGGTTCCAGTGTCTCCACCACAAGTTGATAGCGCGACTGACCGGCAAAAGTCGTGAGCTTGCCGGTGGCGATAACCTCCAGCCCGGCCTCCGGCGCAATCGTGAGATGCGCGGCCACACCTTTCCACATGACGCTGGCCAGCACTGCCTTGTCGTCTTTCAAGTCAAAATAAAGATGGCCAGAGGCCGGTCGCGCCACACGACCCAATTCGCCACGCACCCGCACACGGTCAAAATTTTCCTCAATCTGCCGCTTCACCGCGCCGGACAATTCGCTGACGCTCATCTCAACCAGGTTTGTTTCCGCTTGGCTCACTTTACCCACTCCTGTCAGACATGATAAAAGCATTTGATTCTGAATCGGTTTCCATATTGGCATTTTGATGACAAAAAACAAACTCAACATATTGGTGCTTGGCAGTGGCGGACGCGAGGATGCGCTGGCGTGGAAAATCGCTCAAAGCCCGCTTTGCGAAAAACTTTATATCGCCCCCGGTAATGGCGGCTCGTCCACACACGCCGAAATGGTGGCACTAACACCGGAAAATGGCGAAGCGGTCATCGTTTTTTGCCAAGAAAAAAATATCGCCCTTGTGGTGGTCGGGCCAGAAGCACCTTTGGTGGCCGGGCTGGTGGATGCGCTAACGGTAGCAGGTATTGCCGCTTTCGGGCCGACGGCCACCGCCGCGCAATTGGAAGGCTCGAAAGGATACACCAAGGATTTATGCACCGAGGCAAACATTCCGACCGCCGCCTATGGCCGCTTCGACAATGCGGCGGCGGCGCACGCCTATCTTGACACACATTTTGACATAGGGGGGAGCACGCCGATTGTGGTGAAGGCGGACGGTCTGGCCGCCGGTAAGGGCGTCATTATCGCCGAGACAATGGCGGTCGCGCACACCGCCGTGGATGATATTTTTGGCGGTGCGTTCGGGATGGCCGGTGCCGAGCTGGTGATAGAAGAATTTATGACCGGCGAGGAAGCGAGTTTTTTTGTGCTGTGCGATGGCGAAACGGCCTTGCCTCTGGCCACCGCGCAAGACCATAAGCGCGTGGGCGATGGCGACACCGGCGCGAATACCGGCGGCATGGGGGCTTATTCTCCGGCCACCATTATGACGCCCGCCCTGATTGACGAGACGATGGCGCACATTATTGCGCCGACCTTAAAGGCGATGGCGGCGCGCGGTGCGCCCTATCGTGGGGTGCTGTATGCCGGTTTGATGCTGACGGCCGACGGACCGAAATTGGTCGAATATAATTGCCGCTTTGGCGACCCGGAATGCCAAGTTTTAATGATGCGCCTTGCCGATGACATTGTGCCGGTGTTGATGGCATCGGCCACAGGTTCGTTAAAGGGTATGCGCCTTGACTGGCATGAGGATGTGGCGTTAAGCGTGGTGATGGCCGCGCAAGGTTATCCCGGCGCATATGCGAAGGGCAGTGTGATTGGCGGGCTGGAAACCATTGACGACCCGCATGTCAGCGTGTTTCATGCTGGCACAGCGCGGGCGAGCGACGGCACGCTCACAGCCATCGGCGGGCGGGTGCTGAATGTGACGGCGCGCGGCAGAACGGTGGCGCAGGCACACGAAAGAGCCTATGCTGTGATAGACAAAATTGACTGGCCGCAGGGTTTTTGCCGCCGCGATATCGGCGATAAAGAGATTGCCCGCGAAAAGTCGTAAAAAAGGGAGGCGCGGATGAAAGACGAAGGCGTCGAAAAATTTGGCGGCACGAAAGACATCGCCGACACACATAAATTTGACGAACAGCGGTTGGAAGACTACGCCGCCGCCCATGTGGACGGCTTTCAGGGTCCGATGGAGGTGCGCCAGTTCAAGGGCGGCCAGTCCAACCCGACCTATCAGATTGTCACGCCGGGCAAAAAATATGTGATGCGGCGCAAACCGCCGGGCAAGCTGTTGCCCTCGGCGCATGCGGTAGACCGCGAATATAAGGTGATTACGGCACTGGGGTCGACCGGTTTTCCGGTGCCGCGCACTTATTGCCTGTGCGAGGATGCGAGCGTTATCGGCACGATATTTTATATTATGGACATGGTGGAGGGGCGGATTTTGTGGAACCCGTGTCTGCCCGATTTGTCGAAAGAGGCGCGGCGACCGATTTTCGAGGCCAAGATTGAAACATTGGCGCGCCTGCACAATACCGATTACGCAGCGATTGGACTGGCCGATTTCGGCAAGCCGGGCAATTATTTCACCCGTCAGATTTCGCGCTGGACGAAGCAATATCAATTATCGGAGACGCAACAAATTGACAGTATGAACAGACTGATTGAGTGGCTGCCCAACAATATCCCCGATGATGACGCCAACTCGATTGTGCATGGTGATTATCGCCTTGACAATATGGTGCTGCATCCCAGCGAGCCGAAAGTCGCGGCAGTGCTGGACTGGGAGCTTTCGACGCTGGGGCATCCGTTGGGCGATTTCACCTATCATTTGATGCAATGGTTCATGCCGTCCGACGGGGCCAGCACGCAGACGCTGAACGGGGTTGATTTTGACGCGCTCAACATTCCCACGGCGACAGAATACACGCAACTTTATTGCGACCATACACAGCGCGACAGCATTGAGAATATGGATTTTTATGTGGCTTATAACATGTTTCGTCTGGCCGGCATTTTGCAAGGCATTGTCGGGCGGGTGCGCGACGGCACCGCCTCCAACGAACACGCAGAAGCGATGGCCGACCGCGTCAAACCCTTATCCGATATGGGCTGGCAATATGCGCTGAAAGCGGGCGCGATGTAAGGCTTGTCAGTTTAGTGTGTTCAATAGCAAGGTAACAAGCAAACCGATTGTGGCGAGCCCAAAACCGGCCATCCATTTGACGAGCCGCGCTTCAAGCGTAGCCATATCGCGTTTTAAATCAGCGCGGAGTTCTTCAATTTCTTTCCTGACGAGTGCAATATCGTGTTGCACAAGCGTAATATCCTGCTTGGTTGCGGCGCGGAGTTCTTCAATATCCTGCTTGGTTGCGGCGCGGAGTTGTTCGATTTCTTGCCTGACAAGTGCAATATCGTGATTGATAGACGCAACATCTTGTTTGGTTGCGAGGTTTGAATTGACCAGCTCCACCTGCACCGAGACAACGGCTTCGGCTTGTTTTTCGGGCATGCCGCTTTCCATCAGTTTTTTGACGGTGGCGTGGGTATCGAATGTTATCGCTTCGCTCATGGGCGGATTATAGAGCATGGGGTACGCGGAGGCAATAAACCTGTCTCCCTTCACCACGCGCTCAAAATGATGGGTGGGTAAGGCGAAGCCTTGTTAGCCGCCTCGCGGCTTTAGCGGGTCAACCCGCCGCCTATATTTTTAAGAGGCGTGCGGTGAGCATGTTAATGGTGTCGGCAATGCCGTCTTCGTGCAAAGCGGCACGGATTTTGCTGCGAATGCGGGTGAACTGCATCCCGCTTAAATCAGTCGGCACATCAACTTGAGCGGCGATTGTTTCGGCCTGTTCGGCGGCGGCGACAATCTCTTGATGCAGGGCGCTGTTTTCGTCAAAGCGCGGCCAAGCGGGAATAAGAACGGTACGAACAATATCTCGTGCGCCCCATTGTCCTTGACTTTGATGTGGAGCCATTTCCTTCGTTGCAGTATCGCTATTTAATATAGCAGTTAGATATTGTGCTTCATGTAGCGTATTCATTGTTGCCCAAAAAAGGCTTGTTTCGATGACTATATCACTATCCTTAACAACGCATGACGCAAGGTGCGTGCCTGATTTTGGATAAACAACCCGAATGCCTGATATTGGATATTGTCCAGTCAATTTTCCTTGAAAATTGTAACTCTCAATAAGCGACATTTCGCGCGTCTTGTGTTCATCCCATAAAACTTCTGCTTCCTTCATCCATTTGGCCAAATGAATAAAGCCGTTTTGCTGCGCCGCTTGCCCGTCCAACAGGGTCGGCGCATAGGGTGTGCCGTCATCCCCGCCTTGTTCCAGCACCGGAGTAATGCCGGTTTCGGGCGTCAACAAACGAAACGGAGCAATGGAAGCGCCAAGCAAAACCGGTTTCAAAAACTGTTCTTCAATTCGACCTTGGAGCGGTGGAATATCCCTCCATGGTGGCTTGTCCAAATTACCTGTTTTCCCTGTCACTTGTGGATTGCCTAGGCTGGTAGGCAAGCGTCCACGCCTTGTCGGAAATGTTACTAAAGCCAAACGGCGCGGCATAAGGTTTGCACCTGCTTTGAAAAATTTGAAGTAATACGATGCCCCTTTATCACCTGCCGCCACCGGCCAAGCGATAATTTCATCCGCAAGGTGTTGATTGGCCTCTGCCGCTTGGGCATCGCGGCGGGGCAATGTGCCGGAAATTTTCACCACCCTATCGGGGTGTCGTAGATTTTGCTCGCTGAAATCTTGTGTTCTTTCGGCAAACAGCACACAGGCCGGTACCGGAAACAAGGGTTGGCAATCCGCGCCCAAGCTCCATGCCTCGGGCACCTTAAATCCGGCCATAATGCCTCTGCCGTCGTGAATATGCCCTTGGCGAAATTTTTCATAGGCCTTGCGCGACAGGGCGGCAGCGGGCATGACAAGTGCCATATGCCCCTTCGGCTTCAAATAAAGTTGCGCCGCACGCATGAAAAAATAAGCCGACAAATCCTGATTGGGTGCTTCTTTGCCGCCGACCCAAAGGTTGGTTTTTTTACATTCTTTTTTGAAGCGTTCCCTAAAAACCCCTTTCATATAACGATAGGCGACCCAAGGGGGATTGCCTATCAGAACATCGGCTTTGGCCGTGTCTGACAGCCAGACCGGCCGCGCCAAATTGCGTGCCACAAAGCCCCAAATATGATTGCGGTCTTCCTTTTGTAGCTGTTTCAGATTTTTATATGTGTCGGCCAACGGGTCATAATCAAAAGCAACAATGGAAACATTTTTACGTATCCATGCGCGAAAATCATTGACCGGAGCATTTGCCGCGCTTAGGTCCAGCATGGTTTGCACGGTTTCGTCAAAGACATCATGATTGGCCATCACCGCCAGTGGAAACACTAGCGACAGCGGCCCCAGTGTTTTTGTGCCAACGCGCATTTCCGGCACGGTAATTTTTAGCCCGCCACCTGTTTCGGTGGCAAAAATGTCATCTTGGGAAGGTCTGTCCACCCCCCATTGCAGCGCATCACCCAGATAAATCGGAATCGACAAATTGGTGCGGATATGTTCGCTTTTGACCAGTGGCAAAATGGCCAGTAAAAACGTCACTTGCGCCACCGTTACCGCCACCGGATGAATGTCGATACCCTTCACATTGGACAAAATGCACTCAAGTGCCCGCACCGGATCAATGTTTTCTTTTTCAGCCTCTGCAATAATGCGGCGCACGGCATGAAACACGAAAGTTCCAGACCCGCAAGACGGGTCCAGCACCTTTTGACTGAGCGGGTCGGTGATGGCCGTTGCACAAATGCGTACGGCCAGCCAGTCCGGCGTGTAATACTCCCCCAGCGTATGGCGTTCTTCCGGGTCAATCAGGCTTTCGTAAAGGCCTTTCATCACATCCGTGTTGGCGTCATACAACTGGAAGCGGCCAGCCTGTGTCGTCAGCCGTTTGACAAAATCATCACCGCCCGACGCATGCGCTATCCAGCCGAAAAAATCTTCGCCGCCCAGACCGGTAATGTTGCGTTGGGCAAACCCTGCGCCGGTGATAATCTCCTGCGCCGTTTTGGGCATCTCATCCAAAAGTGCCGCCCAAGCAACCGACTTGGCCAGCAAACTCAAATATGTATGGCGCAAAAACAGCGACGGGTCATCAATATCCACGCCATAGACAAAAGACAAAAGCTGCTGCCAAAGCTGATATTTCAATTGTGCATCGGGCGTTTCGCACACCTCGTTCCATAATGCCTCCAGTGCCACTTCCGACTTTTTCCAGACAATGCTCTGCTTACCAAACTCATTTTTAATACTGTCAAAATCTGGGCGCAGATTGCGTTCAAACACTGCCACACGGCGCAGAAAATTCAGTAAGCCCTCCGGATTTTCCTTGTCCACCGCATAGCGTTCGGCGATAATCGGTTGGGCATCTTCGCGAAACGCATAGGCAATATATTCCGACCCGTCCGTCGCCAAACCAATATAGGACGCATCGCTTGACTGCTTTCTTTTCGCCGTCATATAGCGTCCAAGCTGGCCTTCGGCATCGGCTTCTTCTTGCGACAAATCCCGTTTGAACTCAAATATGGTGTTACCGGTTATCGCATCCGCCCGACCGTTCACCTCCGGCATATCTTTCTCAAAATCAATATCCTGACTTTTAACACCAAGCCGTTGCGTCAACAGCGCATGATGGAGAACGCGCACCTTCTCATGGCCGGGCTTGTCGGCAAGCTCGGTGACAATTTTTTCAAGGTCTTGTTGGCTGACGGTCATCGCGTTTATATCTAAACTGCTTTGTCAGGTATTCACACTCAGAAAAATCAACTCCGTATCGCCATACACCCGCCGGTCGGTTTCGGTAAAACCTTGCGGCGCACGAAAGCCTGAGCGACGCGCTTCCTCCACCACCAGCAGCGCATTTTCGGCCAGCCAATCGCCCTCTTGCAAGGCGAGAAGCGACCGCTCGGCCAACCCCTTGCCGTAGGGCGGGTCGACAAACACCAAATCAAACGCCGGACCCGCCGAAGACACACGCTGCCCCGGACAAGTCGCATCGCGGCGATAGATTTTTATTCTGCCTGTCACGCCGCAGGCCTCACCATTGGCGCGTATCAGGCCGCGCACCGGAGCCGACAATTCCATAAACAAGGCAAAATCCGCCCCGCGCGACAGTGCCTCCAACCCCAGTGCGCCGGTTCCGGCAAACAAATCCAACACCCGCAAGCCGCTGAAATCTACCTGCCTCTGCAAAATCGAAAACAGTGCCTCGCGCGTGCGCTCGCTTGTCGGGCGCGTGTCACCATCCAAAGGCGTGCGCAAAGCCGTGCCGCCAAAGCTACCGCCGACGATCCGCACGCTT
>CAYQFO010000071.1:0-7473 GCA_964416815.1 uncultured Rhodobiaceae bacterium
ATCCCAAACGGGCTAAATTCGTGTCTCATGGATGAGGCTGTAAATCATAATATCCCGTCCGCCGCCCGAGCGCAAGATTATCGCCATCTGGGGGTGCGCCATTTCGGCATGGTCAATTGGCTTGGCCTGTGGACGCTGTTGCGCAAAGAAGTACACCGCTTTTTGAAAGTCTGGGTGCAAACGCTGATGGCACCCATCATCACAACCTTGTTGTTTCTGGCGATATTCTCGCTGGCTTTGGCTGGTTTGCGGCCTGATATTAACGGCGTGCCGTTCATCAATTTTCTCGCCCCGGGCTTGATTATGATGGCGGTGGTGCAAAATGCTTTTGCCAATTCGTCTTCGTCTTTGCTGGTGGCGAAAGTGCAGGGCAATGTGGTGGACTTTCTGATGCCGCCGCTGTCGCCATTGGAGTTGAATATCGGCATTTCCATGGGCGGGGTGATACGCGGCCTGTTTGTCGGCATCGGCACTTATCTGGGCATGGCTTTGTTTGTTACGCTGACCGTTTATGATTGGCTTGCGCTGGTTTTCTATACGCTGGTGGCTTCACTGATTATGGCGCAAATCGGCCTGATGGGCGGTATATGGGCAGAAAAGTTCGACCATTTGGCAACCATCACCAATTTTGTCATTACGCCATTGTCATTTTTGTCGGGCACATTTTATTCGGTGCAGCAACTGCCCGATTTTGCCCGTATCATTACGACCTATAATCCGTTTTTCTACATGATTGACGGGATTCGCTATGCCATGACCGGCCATGCCGAAGGCGATTTGCGCTTTGGGGTCATTTTTCTGAGCGCGATAGCTCTTATTTGCAGCATTGCCAACCAGCGTCTCTTGGCCACCGGCTATCGATTGAAAAGCTAATTTACCCAAGCGGTTGAATTTGCTATAGATAGATGGATATAGGCCGCCAATGAGCGGCTTTTTGTGTTACGGGGCAACAAATGAGCGATAAGGCAAGCCATCATATCATGCCGACCTATCGACGGTGCGAGCTGGCTTTTGAGAGCGGTGAAGGCACCTGGCTAACCGCCACCAATGGGAAACGCTATCTCGATTTCGGCTCCGGCATTGGCGTCAATACACTCGGCCATGCCGCGCCGGAACTGGCGCAGGCGTTGACCGCTCAGGCGCAAAAACTGTGGCACGTGTCCAATCTCTACCGCATTCCCGAGCAAGAAAAACTGGCCAATATGTTGTGCGCGGCAAGTTTCGCCGAGCTTGTTTTTTTCTGCAATTCCGGTGCTGAAGCGGTCGAAGGCATGATGAAAGCCATGCGCAAATATCATAGCGTCAATGACGCCCCCGAACGCACCACGCTTATCGGCTTTGCCGGTGCCTTTCACGGGCGCACAATGGCAACGCTGGCGGCGGCAGGCAATCAGGATTATTTGGATGGCTTCGGCCCGCCGCCGCCGGGCTTTGTCCACTGTAGCGATTTTGACTTGAACAAAGTTGAAGCCCTGATTGATGACACCACGGCCGGCATTTTGATTGAACCGATACAGGGCGAAGGGGGTGTCAATGATGTCGGCACCGAATTTTTACGAGGCTTGCGCGATTTATGCGACCGGCATGGTTTGCTGCTCGGGTTTGACGAAGTGCAATGCGGTATCGGTCGTAGCGGTAAGCTGTTTACCCATGAATGGGGCGGGGTTATCCCCGATGCGATGGCGATTGCCAAGGGCCTTGGCGGCGGCTTTCCGCTCGGCGCATTTTTGACCACACGCGCTGTTGGCGAAGCCATGCACCCCGGCACGCATGGCTCAACTTTTGGCGGCAATCCGTTGGCGTGCGCCGTCGGTGTTGCTGTTTTGGAAACCTTGCTGGCGGACGGTTTTTTGGAAACTGTGCAGCAATCGGCCTTGTATTTACGTCAACAACTGGCCGAATTATTGGATGGCTATGGCGATATTTTCACCGAACTGCGCGGGCGCGGATTACTGATAGGGCTACAATGCCAGCCGCTCAATAGTGATATTGTGGCCGCCCTGCGCGACCAAAATATGCTGACGGTCGCCGCTGGTGGTAATACGCTCCGCTTGCTGCCGCCGCTTAATGTAACGCACACCGATATTGATACGGCCATCACTAAACTGCAAACCGCTTGTATCGCGTTTCGCCAGCAGGAGAAAGACGCATGAAGCCGTTGAGGCATTTTATTGATATTGCCCAATTTGACCGCACCGGCTTACGCGCTTTGCTGGATGCCGCCCATGCCCGCAAGGCAGCGCGTGGCCACCGACCAAAAGGCGCGGCGGATGATGACCAACCCTTGGCCGGTCACATGCTGGCGATGGTTTTTGACAAGCCATCCACGCGCACGCGCTTGTCTTTTGACTTGGCCATGCGGCAATTGGGGGGTGCGACGATGATTGTCAATCGTGACGACACGCATATCGGCCGCGGCGAAAGCCTACCCGATACGGCGCGTGTGGTATCGCGCCTTGCCGATATTGCCATGTTGCGCACCGGCGCGCATGTCAATCTCACGGACTTTGCCGAAGCCGCAGAGATTCCAGTGATTAACGGGCTGACCGCCTTCAGCCATCCGTGCCAGATTGTCGCCGACCTGATGACATTTGAAGAGCATAAGGGACGCTTGGACGGCCAACGTATTGCTTGGCTGGGCGACGGCAGTAATGTTGCCGTTTCTTTGGTGCAGGCAGCGGCTTTGCTGGATTTTGAATTGACGCTGGCTTGCCCCCCCGGCTATGGCATGCCACCGGAAGTGCTGGATACGGCCAAAAGCGCCGGTGCTAAGATAACGCTGTGCGACAATGCGGCGGCGGCGGCGGCGGGTGCGGCGGCACTGATGACCGATTGCTGGGTGTCGATGAGCGATGACCCAAGCAGCAGCGCAAAGCGTATCGCCGCTTTTGCGCCCTATCAAGTAACCCAAAGCCTGATGGCACTGGGGGATGACCCTATTTTTCTGCATTGCCTACCGGCCTATCGCGATAAAGAAGTAACGGCTGAGGTGATTGACGGGCCGCGTTCGGTGGTTTTTGACGAAGCTGAAAATCGCTGCCATGGGCAGAAGTCAATTCTGCTTCATTGCCTTTCCGCATTGAAGGGTAAAAGCTGAGTAGAGCCGGATTTTTGAGACTGGCAAGCATGGTCAGCTACGTTGTATAGTTCGCGTGAGAAATGGAGCAAAAATGGCCAAACGTGCCTCACCTAAAACCAAACGTGCCTCACCTAAAACCAAGCGTGGCGGACGTAAAACCGGTGGCTCACCGCGCGCCAAACGCGGCGGACGTAAAACCAGTAGCGTCCTTAAAAATCATTTTTCTGGATTGGCGGCAAAATTTTCCGGGATGACGAAAGAATTTTCTACGGAATTGTCCACCTTGGCTAAAAGATTTTCTGGGAAATTTGACGCGGTGATTGAAAAAATTTCCGCACCGGCTGCCGCTTTTGTGCGCCTTGACCCGCGCCGTCGGCGCATTGTTTTGCCGTTTGTAGCACTTGGGGTCGGCTTTTTCGGCTACATGATTTTAGTGGCAACGGCACCGAAAACCGAGCCGTCAGAAAATCGTGAGCGTGTCTGGTCGGTGGCGGCGCAAAATATCGAACGCGTAACCTATGTGCCGCGCATTCGCGCCTTTGGCGAATTGCGCGCACGGCGGCAAATTGATTTGCGGGCGCAAGTCGCCGGTGAAGTCGTCAAAACCAGCCCGATATTCGAAGACGGCACACGCGTCGCCGCCGGTGATATATTGCTGGAGATTGACCCGTTCAATTACGACACCACCCTCAAAGAAACCGAAGCCCAGCTCAAAGGCGCACAGGCCGTGTTGGCCGAACGCAAAGCGACGATGCGTCAGGCCAAAGGCAATTACAATCGGGCAAAAGAACTGGTCAAAAAAGGCACGGTTTCAAAAAAAACACTGGATGATCGCGCCACCGATTTCACCATTCACAAAGCCCGCCGCGACCAACAGCAAGCCATTGTTGACCGCCGGAAAGTTTTGCGCGACCGCGCCAAACGCGATTTGGAAAACACCAAACTGGTTGCTCCCTTTGATGCCCATATCGGCAATATCGCCGCCCGTGAGGGGCGCGTCTTGAACCAGAACGACCGCGTTGCCACATTGTCGGACGCCAATGAATTTGAAATCAGGTTCAATCTGTCGGATGCCGCCTATGGCCGTTTTTTGGCGCGTAATGCCGATGTGATTGGCCAGAAACTTGACGCCGTATGGGCATTGGGAACACAGCGCGTCACTTTAAAGGCAGTCATTCGCCGTGTCGGCGCAAGCATTTCACAGGCCACGCGCGGGGTTGACGTGTTTGCCGGGGTTGAGGGCGCCTTGCCGTCCAATGCCCGTGGCGGTGCCTTTGTAACCATTGACCTTGAAGCGCAACCGGTACGCGATGTGGTTATCGTGCCACGGCGCGCCATCTATGGCGGCAATAAGGTTTTTGTTGTGATTAACCAGCACTTGCAGCCGCGAGAACTGGTCAAATTTGTTGATTTGGGAAATGAATTTCTGGTCAGCGAAGGGCTGGAAGCCGGTGAACAAATTCTGATTACGCGCTTTAATGAGGCCGCCCCCGATGTGCGCGTTAAAGTGGTTGATGTGATTGACCTCGTCAACGAAACCGAAACCACGAAAGACGCCGAAAGCAACAAAGACGTTGAAAGCAATGAGCGTCATGACGATGCTGATGACACCGATGATGCTGACGATGTTGATGACAGGGACGGCACTGACGAGCGCGACACATGAACCCGTTGACGGCTACCATTGAACTGTTTTCGCGCCATCGCAACGCCGCCAATCTGTTGTTTTTCTCAATGATTATATTTGGCATTTACGGGCTGGTGCAGCTCAACACGCAATTTTTTCCAACCATTGATGTGAAATCTGTAACCATTCGCGTGGCCTGGCCCGGGGCCACCGCCGATGATATTGACAAAAACATTGTCGCTGCCATTCAACCGGAAGTTCGCTTTCTTGACGGGGTGAAAGAATTCACCAGCCAGTCACGGCAAGGCTTTACCACCATGACGCTGGAATTTATGCCGACCACCGATATGCGCCGCGCCATTGCCGATATTGAAGCGGCCGTCAATAGCGTTACCACACTCCCGAAGGAGTCTGAGCGCCCGACCATCAAACAGCTCATTTTTTACGAACCACTGGCCTCTATTCTGGTCAGCGGGCCGTATGATGAAGCGACGCTGCGCACCTATGCCAAAAACCTCCGCGATGGCTTGCTGAAAACCGGCGTCGACAAGATTGATTTTGAAGGCTATCGCGAGCAGGAAATTTGGATTTCTGCACGAGCTGACCAATTACGGCGTTATAATCTGACCCCGCAAATCATCGCCGAGCGCATTGTCAGCGATTCATTGGATGTGCCGGGCGGGATATTGCGCGGAGAAGTCGAACAACAAGTGCGCGCCGTCGGGCTGGCCATGAATGCTGATGAGGTCGGCAATATCAATTTGCGCACATTGCCCGACGGGCGGCAGTTGAAAATTCGCCATGTGGCCGATGTGCGCGAGACTTTCGATGCGGCTGCACCAAATGGATATTATCAAGGCAATCCGGCCATTCGCCTGATTATTTTGCGCTCCAAAAACTCTGACTCGCTCAGCTCAACCGCCAAAGTCAGAACTTATCTGGATGAGATTAAGCCGACCCTGCCGTCAAGCCTGACGGTCGAGTTGTTCAATGTGAACGCCAATAAAATTGTCCAGCGCATCAATGTGCTGCTCTATAACGGTCTGACCGGCATGGCACTGGTTTTGTGTATTTTGTTTTTGTTTTTGAACGGGCGCATTGCTTTTTGGGTGGCGATGGGCATTCCGGCCTCAATGATGGCCACTTTCGGGGTTATGCTGTCGTTCGGCTTAACCATCAATATGCTGTCTATGTTCGCGCTGATTATGACGGTCGGCATTATTGTCGATGATGCGATTGTGGTCGGTGAGCATTCGGCAACCCTGTCGGAACGCGGCATGAGCGCGCAACAAGCCGCCGAAGGCGGTGCCAAGCGCATGGTCATGCCGGTGATAGCGGCAGCATTGACCACTTTGGCCGCCTTTTTGCCGGTGCTGATGGTTGACGGCACGATCGGACAAATTATCCGACCGATACCCTTGGTGTTGTTGAGCGTGTTGGTTGCCAGCCTGATTGAATGTTTTTTTGTTTTGCCGGGTCATTTGAACCGTGCTCTATCGACTCCACCGAAGCCACCACCGAAATTCAAACAACGTTTTCAAGAAGCGTTTATTACTTTTCGTGACGGCCGCTTTCGCCGCTTTGTATCGCTGGCTTATGATTATCGCTACACCACGATTGCTTCAGGCATTGGGGTTGTTGTTTTGTGTATCGGTCTGTTGGCCGGAGGGCGTGTGCCGTTCCGCTTTTTTCCGTCGCCGGAGGGTGAGGTGGTCAATGCCTATGTATTTTTCCAACCCGGCACGCCGCGGGCGCAAACCAAAGCCGGTGTAGAGAAAATCGTCAAAGCACTGCAACACGCAGAAACGCAATTGGGCAGCGCACCGGGAGAATTGGCGCAACTGGTTTTCACCCAAATCGGCCGTTCAGGAAATAGTGTCGGCGACGAGCGCGCCTATATTTGGGCTGAATTGCCAGCCAGTGAAGAGCGCGATATTCGCACCCACGCGATTGTCAAAAAATGGGAATCCTTGCTGCCGGAATTGCCGGGCCTGCGTTACGTTTTCATTCGCGAATTGCGCGGCGGCCCGCCCGGGCGCGATATCGACATTCGCCTGCATCATCATGACCCGCTAGTATTAAAACAGGCCGCTTTGGAAGTGCGGAATGCGCTGGAAACCTATCCGGGCATTTCGCGGGCGCGCGACAATCTGCATTATAACAAAGAAGAATTGCTGCTTGAAGTAAACCAACAAGGTGCCGCACTGGGCTTTACCAACAGCATTGTCGGGCAGGCCACGCGCGGCTCGCTGGAAGGGTTGATTGCCAAACGCTTTGCCCGTGGCGATGAAGAGATAGCCATTCGCGTATTGCAACCGCGCGACAGCAATGGCCCCAGCCTGCTGGAAGAAGTTGAGCTCATGGTGCCGGGCAGCAAGCCGACGCGGTTTGTGCCGCTCACCGCCGTGGTTGATGTGGTCAACCAGCCCGGCTTTTCTACCATTCGGCGCATTGACAACGCGATTTCGGTTTCGGTGATTGCTGATTATGATGACAATGCTGGCAATCCCAATAAGGTCTTACAGGCACTGGCACTGAAGATGTTGCCCGATTTGGCGGCAAAATATAATCTTGATTTCAGCTTTGGCGGGCGTCGCCAAGACCAGCGCGAGTCGTTTGGCAATTTGCTGCTCGGCACTGATGCCGAGTTTTTCAGCGGTCAGCATGATAGCTGTGCCGTGGGCATCGTCGGCACAGATATAGGTGCATTCATGTCCACGGGATTTTTGGAAACGTACCCAGATATCGGTTTGCACCTGCTCCAGCA
>CAYQFO010000072.1:0-7383 GCA_964416815.1 uncultured Rhodobiaceae bacterium
ACCGGTCGCGATTTGGTCGTCGTCCACGCCGATTTCTACCGCCCTAGTGAACCCGACCCGCTTTGTGGCGATGCCGGTAAGGCGCAGCGTGAATTGGGTTGGCGACCGAAAGTCAATTTCGAGAAATTGGTACAGATGATGGCCGAGGCCGATTTGCAGCGCGCCCGCGACGGACAGGTGTGGTATTGATGCGTGAAAAAAATGACAGCGTGAGCAAAAAACAATCCATCACGACAAATCAAGGACGCCGACAAGGTATCACGCTGCTGTTTATCTGCCTCGTGTTATTGGGCATGGGACAATCGCTGTTTTTTGCGATTTTGCCACCAATGGCGCGCGATATGGGGCTGACAGAAGTGCAGGTCAGCGCGATTTTCACCCTGTCGGCTGTTTTGTGGGTAGTGATGAGTCCCTTTTGGGGGCGGCGCAGTGATTTATGGGGGCGCAAGCCGATTATCCTTTTGGGGCTTATAGGGTTTGGCATTTCGACCGGTGGTTTCGGTGTTTTGTTGATGCTGGGTCAGCAGGGCATTTATCCATTGATGGTCATCTATACGCTGATGATTTGCGTGCGTGCCATATTCGGGTTTTTCGGCTCTGGTGCGCCGACGGCGGCGCAAGGCTATGTGGCCGACCGCACGACACGCGAAGAACGCACATCCGGCGTTGCGGCCATCGGGGCGGCCTTCGGCATGGGTACAATTCTCGGCCCGGGATTTGCCGCCGCCTTGGCGAGCTTTCATCTTTTAGTGCCGTTTTTTGCGCTCTCGGCCTTTGCCCTGTGCGGGGCATTGGCGATTGCGCTCTATCTGCCGGAGCGGCGGCGACCCCAAAGCCGCGATGAGAAAAAAATAAAGCTCAAAGTCACCGATAAACGTATTCGTGCTTTCTTGTTTATGGGCATCGCCGTCTCAATTATACAAGCTGCCGTCATACAGGTTGCGGCTTTTTTTGTCATGGATACGTTGCATATTAGCGGGGTGCAAACCACGCAAATTGTTGCGGTTGCTATGATGAGCATGGCCATGGCCACATTATTTGCCCAATTGGTGATTATTCCGCGCACCCATGCGTCGGTGCGTAGCCTGTTGACGGCTGGGATTCTCGTTAATGCGCTGGGCGTGGCCTTGTTATTGCTGCCGTTAAGTGATGGTCTGTTTATCATTTCCTTGACGTTGCAAGGCTTGGGGTTGGGGCTGATGCGCCCTGCCGTGGCCGCGGGCGGCTCGCTGGCGGTGACGCCGGAAGAGCAAGGGGCGGTGGCCGGATTTACCAGCTCAACGGCAGCTGTCGGGATTATTTTTGTGCCGATAGTGGTCATGCCGCTTTATTTGGTCATGCCGACCGGCCCGTTCTGGATTGCGCTGGTGCTGACTTTGATGATGCTGATACTGACGCGCTCACCGGCACTCGATAATCTGGAAGCCCCGATTGATGTCGAAGAAGTCGAAGAAGAGGTCTTGTCGCGCGCCCCCAAAATCAAGATGTAGAAAACACCCCTCCAGCACGCCAATTTGCCATCATCGCGAGAATGGTTGAGGTAAAGGCGTGTGGTCGGTCAAGCATGATATGGTGGTGCGCTCCGGCTATATCAAAATGTGGTGCATCAGGGCGTAGCGCACGCATATGGGCGATTAAGTCAAGCCGCGAAACTGTGTCAAAATCATGGGCCAGCGCACCAAACATGGCAGCCAGTGGTATGGGCAGAGTTTTGTAAATCTCGGGCAAATCATCGCCAAGGCGGAAATTCACATATATGGCCGGATCGAATTTCCACGTGAAGCCGGTTTCGCGCGGCATTGCGCGCAAGCCATCGCTGACATCGGCGGTCATTTCCCGCACCGAATGTTCGGCGACATAATCAAGAATATACTGGTTTTCGCACGGCTGGTCAGGGGCCAGACGAAACCGCGCTTCAGCCGCTTCACGGGTTGCATAGACCCGCAGCTTGCGCGGCTCGGTTATCTTCTCAAACCATTCTTCATGGGCGTGGGGCGGTTTGACGTGAAAATCGCAAATCATCAAGGCGGCAATTTCATCTGCATAGTGATGCGCGGCAATCATGCCAATCAGCCCGCCGAAACTATGCGCGATAATCGCCGGTTTGCCGGTAAAATTGGCGTCGCGCACCATGGCGATAATCGCATCGGCCATGATGTCGCGCGAATAATCAGCCAGCCAACCGCCATCACCCATGCCGGGCAAATCGGCGGCCATGACGTGATAATAGGGTGTCAGCAAGGGAGCGATGAAATCAAACCAACGCGCATGGGCTCCATCGCCATGCATCAGCACCAAGGCCTCGGCATCGGCGCGCGGCCCCTGCCACAGGCGGTAATGCGCTTTTGACCCGTTGAAGTCAATCAGCCTGTCTTGCGGCGTTTGTGCCAAGGCGGCCTTGAACCATTCAGGCTGAAAGTCAATAAGCTCACCGGGAGGCACCAGCTTTTGCTGGCCGTTATTTTCGGTTTTCATAAATTACTCCTTGCTTACGCAAGATAGGCAATTTTTGTCTGCTGCCAAGCCCTGAAAAGTCAAAAATCAATGAAGCCGCTGCTTGACAGAATTTTGACCCTAGAGTAGTTTCGCAGGCTTCCAAGGTGGAAGTTTTTTAAGAGATTGGGGCGAAAACCCTCGTTTATGGAGCCGACGATGAAAGTTCGCAATTCGCTCAAATCATTGCGTGGACGTCACCAGAAAAACCAGCTTGTGCGGCGGCGCGGGCGTTTATATGTCATCAACAAAGTCAACAAACGCTTTAAGGCCCGTCAAGGTTAAACAAAGTGCAGAAGGCACGCTACCAAGTGAGCCTATAGCCGAATGCCACCTCGCCCTCGCTATTGGTTCGCAAGGAATATTCATCGTCGCGTGCACCCAGTTCAAGCACGGCCTGCGTGTCAATTCTGGCCGTCTTATGACAAATTGTGCTCGTCCTTGATGCAGTCTTGTTCGTTTGCGCCGGTCTGTTATAGTGCGATAACTTTTCAGGGAGGGTCTGCAAATGAATGACAATAATACCGCTCAGAAGTGGCGCACTGAAATGAATCGTGCCGAACACGAAAGCACTTATAGCACCTTTCTTGGCTGCACGAAATGGACACTGATTGTTGTTGCAGGAATACTTCTGTTTTTGTTGTTTTTTGTCTACGACTAAAATATCCTAAACAGCTATTGAGGACAAGAATATGGCTGTCAGCCTGATTGTTTTGAAAGAAGCGGCCAACGAGCCGCGTGTGTCGGCGACGCCGGACACGGTGAAAAAGTTTACCGCGCTGGGTATCAATGTGACTGTTGAGAGTGGTGCTGGTGAAGCGTCGGGTTTCGCCGATGCTGATTATCAACAGGCTGGTGCCACACTCACCCATGCGGGTGGCGATGGCATGCAGCAGGCCGATTTGGTATTTGGTGTGTGTGCGCCACTGCCAAGCCATATTCAAAATATGAAATCGGGCGCCGTGCTTGTCGCCACGCTGGACCCGCATAACAACACCGATGCGGTCAAAGGCTATGCTGCGCAAAACATTCAGGCCATGGCGATGGAATTCATGCCGCGCATCACGCGGGCGCAATCTATGGATGTTTTGTCGTCGCAGTCCAATCTGGCCGGGTATAAAGCCGTGCTGGATGCAACGAATGAATATAGCCGCGCTCTGCCGATGATGATGACGGCGGCCGGAACGGTGCCTGCGGGGCGCGTTTTTGTGATGGGGGCAGGCGTTGCCGGTCTACAGGCGATTGCAACAGCCAAACGGCTCGGGGCTATTGTCAGCGCAACCGATGTGCGCCGCGCCGTCGCTGAGCAGGTGGAAAGTCTGGGCGGCAGTTTTGTCATGGTCGAAGCCGATGCAGATGAAAGCGGTGAAACCGAAGGCGGCTACGCCAAGGAAATGAGTGCGGACTACCAAAAACGTCAGGCGGCGTTGGTGGCCGAGCATATAAAAAAGCAAGACATTGTTATCTGCACGGCACTGATACCGGGGCGTCCGGCGCCTGAACTGGTCACGCAGCCAATGGTCGAAAGCATGAAAGCGGGTTCCGTGATTGTTGATTTGGCGGTCGAACAAGGCGGTAATTGCAAATTGTCGAAAGCTGGTGAGGTGATTGACCATAAGGGCGTCAAATTGGTCGGACATAAAAATGTGCCGGGGCGTTTGGCCGGTAATGCCAGCGATCTTTATGCCCGCAATCTTTATAATTTCATCGAGGCGTTTTTCGATAAGGAAACAAAAAAAATGGCTATAGACTGGCAAGACGAAATCATCCAAGCAATAGGCTTGACGCGCGACGCATCGGTGGTGCATTCAGCGTTCAGGCAGTAAAGGGGAAAATCCATGTATGCTGATGTGATAATTTATCTGCTAAGTATTTTTCTGATGGCCGTGTTTGTCGGCTATTATGTTGTGTGGTCGGTGACGTCGGCATTACACACGCCGCTTATGTCAGTTACCAATGCCATTTCCTCGGTCATTGTCGTTGGCGCAATCATTGCCATTGGCGTTGAAAACGCAAAGCTAGGCAATGGTGAAATTACACGCTGGCTGGGCTTTGGCGCAATTGTACTGGCCTCAGTCAATATATTTGGCGGCTTTTTGGTCACGCAGCGCATGCTGGCCATGTATCGCAAAAAAGATAAACCCGCGCCCAAACAATCGTAAAATTGGTACGCAAAATAATTAGGACAACACGATGAGTGCAAATTTTTCATCTCTTCTCTATCTTGCTTCGGGCGTGTTCTTTATTCTCGCCCTGCGCGGGCTAAGCTCGCCGGAAACAGCGCGGCGCGGCAATTTATTCGGCATGACAGGCATGCTGGTGGCCGTCGGCACAACGCTGGCGCTACTGGAAAATCCGACCGAAGAGACGTGGAAAATTATCGGCGGCGGCATTGCCCTTGGGGCGGTCATTGGCGCGGTCATCGCGCGCCGCATTGCCATGACCGACATGCCACAATTGGTGGCCGCTTTTCACTCACTGGTCGGAATGGCCGCCGTTTTGGTGGCGTGGGCAGCGTTTTTGTCGCCGGCGGCTTTTGATATTGTCGCCGATGGTGCCATTAAAACCGTTAGCCTCGTCGAAATGTCGCTGGGTGTCACAATCGGTGCCATTACTTTTTCCGGCTCGGTGATTGCTTTTGCCAAATTGCAAGGCAGCATGTCGGGCGCACCTATCTTATTGCCGTTGCGCCATTTTATTAACCTCACCATTGCGCTGGCCATTGTCGCGGCCAGCGTCTATCTGTGCTTGGAAAAAGAAAACCAGATGGTTGAAATTTTCATGCTGGTCACACTCTTGTCTTTTATCATTGGCTTTTTGATTATCATTCCAATCGGCGGTGCCGATATGCCAGTCGTGGTGTCCATGCTGAACAGCTATTCCGGCTGGGCGGCGGCGGGCATCGGCTTTACGCTGAGCAATATGGCCCTGATTATCACCGGCTCATTGGTCGGCTCGTCGGGCGCGATTTTGTCTTATATCATGTGTAAGGGCATGAACCGCTCCTTTATCTCGGTCATTCTGGGCGGCTTTGGCGGTGAAACGGCAGGGCCGGTTGGTGAGGCTGAGCAGCGACCGGTTAAGCAGGGAAGTGCTGAAGACGCCGCCTTTATTATGAAAAATGCTTCCAGCGTCATTATCGTGCCGGGCTATGGTATGGCGGTCGCACAAGCTCAACATGCCTTGCGCGAAATGGCCGATGAATTGAAAAAAGAAGGCGTTAAAGTCAGCTATGCTATCCACCCCGTGGCTGGTCGGATGCCCGGCCATATGAATGTGCTGCTGGCAGAAGCCAATGTGTCTTATGATGAAGTGTTTGAACTGGAAGACATTAACAGCGAATTTGCCCAAACCGATGTGGCTTTTGTGATTGGTGCCAATGATGTGACTAATCCGGTCGCCAAAACCGACCCGCAAAGCCCGATTTACGGTATGCCTATTCTGGATGTCGCCCACGCTAACACGGTGTTGTTCATCAAGCGCGGCATGGGGGCGGGATATGCCGGTGTGGAAAATGAATTGTTCTTCCGCGACAACACGATGATGCTGTTCTCCGACGCCAAGAAAATGGTGGAGAATATCGTCAAAGCATTCTAGTGCATTGGGCTTGATATACGCTTAGTATTTGCGCTTGCCGATAACCATGCCTTCGCGTTGGGCGGCTTTGCGTGCCAGCTTACGCACACGGCGCACCGACTCGGCCTTTTGGCGGGCGCGTCTTTCTGAGGGCTTTTCGTAGTGGTTCCGCAATTTCATTTCGCGGAACACGCCTTCGCGTTGCAATTTTTTCTTCAGCACCTTATAGGCCTGGTCGACATTATTATCGCGAACGGAAACTTGCACGTTTCATCACCCTTTCCATCAATTTCTGTCACGCATTTAGCAAATATCAATCGCTCTGTCCAGCCTACTTGTCTTTTATGGTTGGTTTGGCCATAGTCGTCTTATGCGTGAAAAAGACCTCTATCAGGAAACACGTGCCGAGGTTCTGGCAGCCATGTTGCCGCCCGCGGCCATGGATGGCTGGACGCCCAAAACATTGGATGCGGCAATTGTCGCAGCTGGTATAGATGCTGATATGGCATTATTGGCTTTTCCGAAAGGCATTGGCGATGTGCTGGCGCATTATTCGGCGGATGGCGATGCGCGGATGTTGGCTGCATTACCCGACCCTGAGGGCATGCGCATTCGCGACCGCATCAGCGAGGCGGTTATGGTGCGGTTGCGGGTTGATGGCGACCATCGCGAAGCGGCGCGGCGCGCGGCGGCTTATTTGTCGGTGCCGGGGCGGCAAAAATTGGCCGCTAAATTGCTGTTTGAAACGGCCAATCAAATCTGGCGCTGGGCCGGGGATGAAGCCACCGATTTCAATTATTATTCAAAACGGCTGATATTGAGTGGCGTTTTAGTCGCTACGCGTTTCGTCTGGTTCAATGATGAGAGTGATGATTTTGCCGAAACCAAAGCGTTTCTGGCACGGCGGATTGATAATGTCATGCAGTTTGAAAAGCTGAAAACGAGATTGCGTGAGGTCAACCAACGGGCGAACCCACTGAGCGAGGCGGTCAAAAATCTGGCTAAAATGCGTTATCGAGATTCAGCAACTCAGTAATATGTCCCATTTTGCGGCTGGTGCGTGTTTCGGCCTTGCCATAAAGATGCAGGCGCGTATTTTGGCGACCGGCAAATTTTTGCCAATCATCTATTTCTGCGCCCAGTAGATTGGTCATGCGCGCATGGCTGTGATGCGATGTATCCCCCAAAGGCCAACCGGCAATGGCGCGGATATGTTGTTCAAACTGGCCGCACACACAAGCATCGGCGGTCAAATGGCCGGAATTATGCACACGGGGGGCAATTTCATTAATCAATAATCCATCCGCCGTGACA